>JAOUQA010000031.1 GCA_029879605.1 Gammaproteobacteria bacterium | reverse complement strand
AGATTGGAATGCAGAGATGTCTATCGGTTTAGTCGGTAAAAAAGCGGGAATGACTCGAATCTTCACAGAAGATGGTGTTTCTATTCCTGTCACGGTTGTAGAAGTACAGCCTAATCGTGTGACTCAGGTGAAAACTACGGAGTCAGACGGTTATAACGCAATTCAGGTAACGACAGGTGCGCGTCGTGCATCTCGCGTGAATAAGTCATCTGCCGGGCATTATGCGAAAGCGGGTGTAGAAGCGGGTCGCGGCCTGTGGGAATTCCGTCTGGATGGTGCTGAGAATTCAGAATACGAACTGGGTACTGAACTGAATGTGACCCTGTTTGAAGAAGGTCAGAAGGTAGATGTAACTGGTCGTAGCATTGGTAAGGGTTTTGCTGGTGGCGTTAAGCGTCATAATTTCTCAATGCAGGATGCGACACACGGTAATTCACTGTCTCATCGCGCCCCTGGTTCAATCGGTCAGTGTCAAACACCTGGTCGTGTATTTAAAGGTAAGAAAATGGCTGGTCACATGGGTGACAAGCGTAGAACAATGCAGACTCTGGAGCTGGTACGTGTTGATGAAGCACGCGGCCTGCTGTTAATTAAAGGTTCTGTTCCAGGCTCTAAAGGTAGTGACGTGATAGTGCGTCCTGCGGTTAAGGCATAAGTAAAGGTTAAGAGGTTTAGATTCAAATGGATCTGCAATTACATAAAGCAAAAGACAAAGTTGCAGTCTCTGATGTGGTATTTGGCCGTGACTTCAATGAAGGTCTGGTACATCAGGCTGTCGTTTCTTACCTTGCTGGTGCACGCGCAGGTACTCGTGCGCAGAAAAATCGCTCAGCAGTAAGAGGCGGGGGTGCGAAGCCCTGGCGTCAGAAAGGTACCGGTCGCGCACGTGCAGGTACAATTCGTAGTCCGATCTGGAGAAGTGGTGGTAAAACATTCGCGGCTTCACCTCAGGATCACTCGGTTAAGCTGAACAAGAAAATGTACCGTGCAGCCATGTCATCAATATTGTCAGAGCTGGTACGCCAGGATCGATTGCTGCTAGTTGAAGATATTACTGTTGATGCACCGAAAACCAGCCAGCTTGCAGCGAAACTTGGCGAAATGGATCTGAATAAAGTTTTAATCGTAACTGAAACAGGTGATGAAAATTTATACCTTTCAGCACGTAATCTACCATTTGTTGAAATTACAGATGTAGTAGGAATAACACCGGTTGACCTGGTAGGTGCGGAAAAAGTTCTGATGACAGTTGGCGCAATTCGTAGCATTGAGGAGTGGTTGTCATGAATCAGGAACGCATAATGCAGGTTTTACTGGCGCCACATGTGTCTGAGAAATCAGCGGTGCTGGCAGATGGCGATCGTCAACATGTTTTCAAGGTGTTGCCGACAGCTACAAAAACTGAGATTAAGCAGGCTGTAGAAAGTCTGTTTGAAGTTAAAGTTGACCAGGTTCGTGTGGTAAACGTTAAAGGTAAGACTAAACGTTTTGGTCAGCGTAATGGTAAACGTTCAGATTGGCGAAAAGCGTATGTGAAACTGGCTGCAGGTCAGGACATCGATTTCGCTGGTGCTAACTAGGCTTATAAGGCAAGACGATGGCAATTGTAAAAACCAAGCCAACATCAGCAGGTCGCCGCTTCGTAGTTAAAGTGGTTAATCCTGATCTACATAAGGGTGCTCCTTATCGTGGTCTGGTGGAAAAGAAATCAAAAAATGGTGGCCGTAATAATGCGGGCCGTATTACTACCCGTCATGTGGGTGGTGGTCATAAACAGCGTTATCGCGTTATTGATTTTAAACGTAATAAAGACAGTGTTCCAGCTGTTGTGGAGCGTCTTGAGTATGATCCAAACAGAACAGCATTTATTGCACTGCTTAAATATGCTGATGGCGAACGACGTTATATTATCGCGCCCAAAGGTATTTCAGCTGGTGATGCCATTGCATCAGGAAGTGATGCTGCAATAAAAGCAGGCAACAGCTTGCCGATTAGAAATATTCCTGTTGGTACCCAGGTTCATTGTATTGAAATGAAGCCAGGTAAGGGTGCACAGATTGCAAGAAGTGCTGGTACATCAGCTCAGCTGGTCGCTCGTGAAGGTACATATGCAACAGTACGTTTACGCTCAGGTGAGATGCGTAAGATTCACGTCGATTGTCGTGCAACAATTGGCGAAGTAAGTAACAGTGAACACAACTTACGTTCGTTGGGTAAAGCGGGTGCCAAACGCTGGCGCGGTGTTCGCCCAACAGTTCGCGGTGTGGCTATGAACCCTGTTGATCATCCACATGGTGGTGGTGAGGGTCGTACCTCTGGTGGTCGTCATCCTGTATCTCCATGGGGTGTACCTACTAAAGGTAAGAAGACACGCAGCAATAAGCGTACAGACAATATGATTGTACGCCGTCGTAACCGGAAATAATTGAGGGTAATAGCGTGCCACGTTCATTAAAAAAAGGTCCATTTATAGATCATCATCTGATGAAGAAAGTGGAAGAAGCAGTTGAGAAGAATGACCGTCGACCTATTAAAACATGGTCGCGTCGCTCAACTATCTTTCCTGAAATGGTTGGTTTGACAATAGCTGTTCACAATGGTCGTCAACATGTACCTGTACTTGTTAACGAAAACATGGTGGGTCATAAATTAGGTGAGTTTGCATTAACTCGTACCTATAAAGGCCATGCAGCAGATAAGAAGTCCAAGTAGGAGCGTTTGATGGAAGTCGCAGCTAAACATACATTTGCTCGCATTTCTCCACAGAAGTGCCGCTTGGTTGTAGACCAGATTCGTGGTCTGCCAGTAGAAGAAGCATTACAGACGTTAATGTTCAGTAATAAAAAAGGCGCACACCTGGTACGTAAAGTACTTGAGTCTGCTATTGCAAATGCTGAGCATAATGAAGGTGCGGATATTGATGAGTTAAAAGTTTCCCGCACATTTGTAGACGAGGGTCCGACTATGAAGCGCATTCAGGCTCGCGCTAAAGGTCGTGCCAACCGTATATTGAAACGTAGCAGTCATATTACTGTTATGGTTTCGGACCGATAAGAGAGAGCAGCGGAATGGGACAAAAAGTACATCCTGTTGGTATTCGTTTAGGTATCTCAACAGACTGGAATTCAAAGTGGTATGCCAGTACTAAAGATTACCCTGATTTACTGAATGCCGATATTAAGGTTCGTGAATTTCTGAAGAAGAAGCTGGCAAGTGCAAATGTAAGTCGTATTCAGATTGAACGTCCTACACGAGCTCTGGTCGTTACCATACACACAGCACGTCCTGGTGTGGTTATTGGTAAGAAAGGTGCAGACATTGAAATACTTCGTAAGGAAGTTGCCAAAATAGCTGATCTTCACATGAATAATGTGAAAATTAATATCGAAGAAATTCGTAAGCCTGAGCTGGATGCGCAACTTGTTGCTGAAAGTATTGCTCAGCAATTAGAGCGACGTGTTATGTTCCGTCGCGCTATGAAGCGCGCCATGCAGAACACCATGCGTATGGGTGGACAGGGTATCAAGATTAATGTTGCAGGTCGTCTGAATGGTGCTGAAATTGCACGTGGCGAATGTTACATGGAAGGTCGTGTACCTTTACATACTTTACGTGCAGACATCGATTACGGGTTTGCCGAAGCCTTAACGACTTACGGTATTCTTGGTATCAAAGTCTGGATATATAAAGGCGAAGTTTTTGATCTGGAGCAGAAAAAAACAGCTCAGGCAGAAACAACTAAGAGCAAAAGTAAAAGCAAAAGCGGTAAGTAGAGGATAGCCATGCTCCAGCCAAAACGTACAAAATTTAGAAAGATGCAGAAAAGCCGCAACCGCGGACTGGCTCAGAATGGTAATAAAGTCAGTTTTGGTGAGTTTGGTTTGAAAGCAACAGCTCGTGGACGAATTACTGCTCGTCAGATTGAAGCAGCTCGTCGTGCCATGACTCGCCATATTAAACGTGGTGGTAAAATCTGGATTCGTATTTTTCCTGATACGCCTATCTCAACCAAGCCTCTAGAGGTTCGTATGGGTAAGGGTAAAGGTAATGTGGATTACTGGGTTGCTAAAGTACAGCCGGGTTCAATGCTGTATGAGATGGAAGGTGTATCCGAGGAATTAGCGCGCGAGGCATTTAAACTTGCAGCAGCTAAATTGCCTATTCGAACAACATTTGTGACACGTGCGGTGATGTAATGGCTAGTGTAAAAGATTACAAAGATAAAACAGCGGCTGAGCTGAAAGAAGAACTGTTAAATTTACGTAAAGAACAGTTTAACTTGCGTATGCAGCGTGGTGCTGGGCAGATGGCTAAACCACATTTATTTAAAGCAGTTCGTCGTGATATTGCGCGTATTAAAACTGTTTTGACTGAGAAGGCGGGTAACGCGTAATGAGTACAGCAGAAAAATTACAACGTTCATTAACTGGTGTTGTTGCCAGCAACAAGATGGATAAATCCGCAACTGTTGTGGTAGAGCGCCGTGTTAAACATCCGCTATATGGAAAATTCATCAAACGTTCAACTAAGTTGCACATCCATGATGAAAACAACGAATGTGAAACGGGTGATACTGTAGTAATTGAGCAGTGTCGTCCTGTTTCAAAAACCAAGTCCTGGCGACTGGTAAAAGTGGTTGAAAAAGCCAGTTAGGCTTTAACCTGTAAATAACTAGATATTGGTAAATCGTCATGATTCAGATGCAAACCGTTCTAAATGCAGCAGATAACAGCGGTGCTAAAAAAGTGCAGTGTATAAAAGTACTTGGTGGTTCACATCGTCGTTATGCTTCTGTTGGTGACGTGATTAAAGTAAGTGTTAAAGATGCGATACCCAGAGGTAAGGTAAAAAAAGGCGAAGTATATAATGCAGTAGTTGTACGTACAGCTAAAGGCATTCGTCGCCCAGATGGATCTTCGATCCGTTTTGATACCAACGCAGCTGTTTTGTTAAACAATAACCTGCAGCCTATCGGTACACGTATTTTTGGTCCAGTAACCCGTGAGCTACGTACAGAGAAATTTATGAAGATAATTTCTCTTGCGCCAGAAGTTCTGTAATCGGAGAGTAGTGGTGAACAGGATAAAAAAAGGTGATGAAGTAATCGTTACTGCTGGTAAAGACAAAGGCCGTCGCGGTGCTGTATTACAGGTATATAAAGATGATCGTGTGATGGTTGAAAACATCAACATGGTTAAGAAACACACTAAGCCAAATCCAATGCAGGGTCTGGAAGGTGGCATTATAGAAAAAGAAATGCCTTTGCATATTTCTAATGTCATGCTTTTTAATCCCGCAACTAACAAGGGTGATCGCGTTGGTATTAAGGTTCTGGAAGACGGCAAGAAAGTTCGTTATTTCAAATCTAATGGCGAAGTAGTAGACGTATAATTATTGTTAATCTAAAGATGGGCGACCGTTAAAATGGCCAGGTTACAACAAGTTTATCGAGACACAGTTATTAAAAAACTGATGGAAGAGCAGGGTTATAAAAACCCGATGGAAGTGCCTCGTATTGAAAAAATTACACTGAATATGGGTGTTGGTGAAGCTATAGCTGACAAAAAAGTTATTGAAGCTGCCAGATCTGATATGGAAAAGATTGCCGGTCAGAAACCAGTTATAACGCTGGCTCGTAAGAGTGTTGCATCATTCAAAGTACGTGATGGTTATCCGATCGGTTGTAAGGTAACTCTACGTCGTGAACGCATGTATGAGTTTCTTGATCGTCTAATTAATATTTCTATTCCACGTGTTCGTGACTTCCGTGGTTTAAATGGTAAGTCATTTGATGGACGTGGAAATTATAGTATGGGTGTGAAAGAGCAGATAATCTTTCCTGAAATCGATTACGAGAAAATTGATAAAATTCGCGGGATGGATATTACTATCACAACCAGTGCAAAATCTGATGAGGAAGCAAAAGCATTATTAAGTGCATTTAACTTCCCATTTAAGAATTAAGCCGTTAAAAGGGTAAATTATGGCAAAAGTTTCAATGTTACAGCGTGAAAAGAAACGCTCGAAATTAGTAGAAAGAGATTTTGAAAAACGCGCAAACTTACGCGCGATTTTAAAGGATCCTGAAGCAGATTTTGAAGCGAAGATGGAAGCCCAGCGTAAAATGCAAATGCTACCAAGGGATTCCAGTCCTTCACGTCGTCGTAATCGTTGTCGTATTACAGGTCGTCCACATGGTTTTTACCGTAAGTTTGGACTGGCCAGAAATAAATTGCGCGAAGCCATGATGCGCGGTGATATTCCAGGGCTAACTAAAGCCAGCTGGTAATAGTTAATAATTTTTTATTTATATTAAGAGTAAGGTATATAGATTATGAGCATGTCAGATCCAGTTGCAGATATGCTGACACGAATCCGAAATGGACAATCGGCCGGTAAGGTTGAAGTCGCTATGCCTGCATCTAATGTGAAACAGGCGATTGCTAAAGTTTTAAAAGATGAAGGTTATATCAAAGACTTTGCTGTTTCAGGAGATGCTAAGGCAGAAATGACCGTGTCATTGAAATATTTTGAGGGTCGCCCTGTTATTGACAGCATTAAACGTGTCAGTCGCCCAGGTCTGCGAATTTATAAAAATAAAGACGAGCTTCCAAAGGTTCTTAATGGACTTGGTATTGCGATCATTTCTACATCAAAAGGTGTAATGACTGATCGTGAAGCGCGCGCCGCCGGTCACGGTGGTGAAGTTATATGTCTTGTTTCGTAAAGGGTATATAACATGTCACGAATAGCAAAAAAACCAATTGAATTACCAGCAGGTACAGAAGTGACCATTAGCGGTCAGAGCGTATCTGTGAAAGGTAAAAACGGTAGCATCAGTATGGATCTTCATGACACTGTAGCGATACAGCAGGAAGGTAACGTGCTGACCTTGTCGCCAAAAAACGAAAGTGCTGTAGCCATGACAGGGACAATGCGTTCACTGGTTAATAATATGGTTGTCGGTGCCAGTCAGGGTTTTGAAAAGAAACTTGAGCTGATTGGTGTTGGTTACCGTGCCCAGGCACAGGGTAATACATTGAATTTAACGCTGGGTTTTTCACATCCTGTGAATTACGCAGTTCCAGAAGGAATTACAGTTGAGACCCCAAGCCAGACAGAAATCCTGGTTAAAGGTATCGACAAGCAGAAAGTAGGTCAGGTTTCTGCTGAGATTCGTGCTTATCGTCCACCAGAGCCTTATAAAGGCAAGGGTGTACGTTATAGTGATGAGTATGTAATTCGTAAAGAAGCTAAGAAGAAGTAGGGTAGAAAGATGAAGTCTAAAAAAGAGACTCGCATACGTCGTGCAAAACGTACTCGCTTGAAGATTCGCGAGCTAGGCGCAAATCGTTTATGCATTCATCGTACACCTCGACATATTTATGCTCAGGTTATTAGTGCTGATGGTGCAAAAGTCCTGGCTTCTGCGTCAACGCTGGATGCAGATGTTAAGTCATCCGTAAAAAGCACTGGTAATGTCGATGCTGCATCAGCAGTAGGTAAAGTAATCGCAGAGAAATCAAAAGCAGCTGGTATTAGCAGTGTTGCATTTGATCGCTCAGGTTTTAAATATCACGGTAGAGTAAAAGCTCTGGCAGATGCTGCCCGTGAAGGCGGATTGGAATTCTAAAGGCACAGTTATGGCAACAAACGTAGATGTCCCAACAAGTCGCGACGATTATATCGAAAAACTGATTACAGTTAATCGTGTGGCAAAAGTAGTTAAAGGTGGTCGCCAGTTTGGTTTTACAGCACTGACTGTTGTTGGTGACGGCGATGGCAGTATTGGTATCGGTTATGGCAAAGCCAAAGAGGTACCAGCTGCGATTCAGAAAGCAATGGACAAAGCTCGTAAAAACATGAAAAAAGTCCACCTTAATGGTGATACTTTGCAGCATGCAATCAATGGTGAACATGGTGCAGCTAATGTTTATATGCAGCCAGCTTCTGAAGGTACAGGTATTATAGCCGGTGGTGCAATGCGTGCTGTATTTGAAGCAGTCGGTGTTAAGAATGTTCTGGCTAAAATTAATGGTACGCGTAACCCAATTAATGTTGTAAGAGCAACAATTAATGGACTGCGTAATATGCACTCACCAGATTTGATTGCTGCAAAACGTGGCAAAAAAGTTGAAGAGATATTGGGTTAAGTCATGGCTCAGAAAAAGATTAAAGTAACACTCGTTAAAAGTGCGAATGGTCGATTAAAAGCACATCAGGCATGTGTTCGTGGATTAGGTCTGCGTCGTACCAACCATTCGGTAGAAGTAATCGATACACCAGAAAATCGTGGCATGATTAATAAAGTGTCATACATGGTGAAGGTTGAGGAAGCCTGAGATGCAACTGAATAATCTTAAACCTGCGGCGGGTAGCCGTAAATCAAACAAGCGAGTTGGTCGTGGAATTGGCAGTGGCCTGGGTAAAACCTGTGGTCGTGGTCATAAAGGACAGAAATCTCGTTCGGGTGGTTTTCATAAAGTAGGTTTTGAGGGTGGTCAGATGCCATTACAGCGTCGTCTACCTAAAGTTGGCTTTAATTCGCGTTCAGCTAAGTACAGTGCCGAGATTCGTTTGCACGAACTTGAAAAAGTAGCTGTAGATGTAATTGATCTGGCCAGCTTGATTGCAGCCAATCTTGTGCCTGCAATTACGCAAAAAGCTAAAGTTATTGCTTCAGGTGAAATTACTAAAGCGGTAACTCTAAAAGGTATATCTGTAACAAAAGGTGCTAAAGCTGCGATTGAAGCTGCTGGTGGCAAAATTGAAGACTAGGTAAATAAAGCAAGCTAATGGCTGTTGATCTGACAAAATTGCAGGAACTCAGACAGCGCATCCTCTTTGTAGTGGGTGCGCTTGTCGTTTATCGTATCGGAACATTTATACCTGTGCCAGGTATAAATCCAGATATTATGTCGGCAATTTTTGAACAGCAGCAGGGTACGATACTGGATGTGTTTAATATGTTCTCCGGTGGTGCACTGGAGCGTATGTCGTTATTTGCTTTAGGTGTAATGCCTTATATTTCGGCTTCTATTATTATGCAGTTGCTGGCAGTAACAGTGCCAACACTGGAACAGTTGAAAAAAGAAGGTGAATCTGGTCGCCGTAAAATTACCATGTATACAAGGTACTTCACGGTAGTCCTGGCATTGTTCCAGTCTATTGGTATTGCCAAGATGTTACTAAGCCAGACGCATGCAGGTTCATCGCTGGTTTACCTGGACTCGGCTTTATCTTTCTATGTCATTGCGGTGGCCTCGTTAGTAACGGGCACTGTATTCCTGATGTGGCTGGGTGAGCAGATTTCTGAACGAGGTATTGGTAATGGTATATCCATTATCATTTTCGCAGGTATCGTGGCAGGTTTGCCATCAGCTATCGGTGGGACACTGGAGCTGGTTCGTACCGGTGAGTTACATACGCTAACTGCGATTGTATTATTTGTAGTGGCAATTGCGGTCACTGCCTTCGTTATATTTGTTGAACGAGGCCAACGACGGATTACCGTTAATTATGCAAAACGACAGCAGGGGCGCAAAATGTATGCAGCGCAAAGCAGTCATTTGCCACTGAAACTGAATATGGCAGGAGTAATTCCTCCTATATTCGCTTCCAGTATTATTCTGTTCCCGGCAACACTGGGTGGCTGGTTTGGTCAGTCTCAGGGAATGGAATGGTTGCAGGATCTGTCATCAACACTGTCACCGGGGCAACCCATTTATGTGTTGATGTATGCGGCTGCAATCATATTTTTCTGCTTTTTCTATACGGCACTGGTATTTAATTCCCGTGAAACTGCAGATAATTTGAAGAAGTCTGGTGCATTTATTCCTGGAATTCGTCCTGGTGACCAGACAGCAAATTATATTGATGGCGTTATGACACGTCTGACCCTGGTAGGGGCTATATATATAACCGCTGTCTGTTTATTGCCTGAATTTCTAATTCTGTACTGGAATGTGCCTTTTTACTTTGGTGGTACTTCATTGCTGATTATTGTCGTTGTGGTCATGGATTTTATGGCCCAGATGCAGTCCCATATGATGTCCCATCAGTATGAAGGTTTGATGAAAAAGGCGAATTTGAAGGGTTTAGGCAATAAAAAGGTCTAAATTCCTCATTACATGAGTGAGAGCAACAATGAAAGTTCGTGCATCTGTAAAGAAAATGTGTAGAAATTGCAAGGTTATCAAGCGAAATGGCGTTGTTCGTGTGATTTGTAAAGATCCACGTCATAAACAGCGTCAAGGTTGATTTGCTCGCGATTAATCGTTAAAATTCCGCGCTTTGCGCGATTCTGGAGACAGATTGAATGGCCCGTATTGCTGGTATTAATATACCTGATCAAAAACATGCAGTCATAGGTTTAACCTATATCTATGGCATTGGTAAAACACGTGCCCAGGGCATTTGTAATGCGTCTGGTATTGCACCGACTACCAAAATCAGGGAGTTGAGCGAAGAACAGCTCGAGAGCCTGCGTACTGAAGTGGCTAAGTTTACCGTTGAAGGTGATTTACGCCGTGAAGTATCGATGAGTATTAAACGCTTGATGGACATGGGTTGTTACCGTGGTATCCGTCATCGTCGTAGCCTGCCGTTACGTGGGCAACGTACACAAACTAATGCGCGTACTCGTAAGGGTCCACGCCGTCCAATTCGTAAGTAAGCTGTTTTTTTGGGATAACTAGATTATGGCTAAGCCAGCTGGTAAGAAAAAAGTAAAACGTACAGTCACTGATGGTGTTGCACATATATATGCATCATTTAATAACACAATCGTGACTATTTCGGATCGTCAGGGTAACACTCTGTCATGGGCTACTGCCGGCGGTTCAGGTTTCCGTGGTTCTCGTAAAAGTACGCCATTTGCTGCACAGGTAGCTGCTGAACGTGCTGGTACTAAAGCAAAAGACTATGGTCTTAAGAATCTGGATGTAATGGTTAAAGGTCCAGGTCCTGGTCGTGAATCAGCGGTTAGAGCTTTAAATAATGTAGGTTTCAAAATCACTAATATTAGTGATGTAACCCCTATTCCACACAATGGTTGTCGTCCTCCAAAACGACGCCGCGTGTAATACTTGGAGTATTAGTTGTGGCTAGATATATTGGTCCAAAATGTAAATTGAGCAGACGTGAAGGTGTCGACCTTGAGCTTAAGTCAGGTGTGCGTGCGCTTGATACAAAGTGTAAGCTTGAGCAGATTCCTGGACAGCATGGTGCAAGACGTTCACGTTTATCTGATTATGCATTGCAGTTACGTGAAAAACAGAAAGTACGTCGAATCTATGGTGTACTTGAACGTCAATTCCGTAATTACTACAAAAAGGCAGCAGCAAGAAAAGGCTCAACTGGTGAAAACCTGTTGCAGATGCTGGAAACACGCCTTGATAATGTCGTTTACCGTAGTGGGTTTGGTACAACTCGCTCAGAAGCGCGTCAGTTGATCAGTCATAAAGCTATCCTGGTAAATGACCAGGTGGTTAACATTGCTTCTTATACTGTTCAGCCAGAAGATAAAATCTCGATTCGTGAAAAAGCTAAAAAGCAGACTCGAATCCAGGATTCCTTAAGCATGGCCAAACAGAATGGAATAGCTGAATGGATTAGCGTAGATGATGGCAAAATGGAAGCCGTATTTAAAAA
>JAOUQA010000317.1 GCA_029879605.1 Gammaproteobacteria bacterium | reverse complement strand
AGTGTAGTGCTAAGAGGTGTAGCTCCTTTTGTCAAAACAATTCTTCCGCTAGATCTGACAAGTTTGACATGGCGGGGCCATTGATCTGTCTGTTCAGAATTCCGATCCAGGCTATCCAGGTAATAGCTTAATGTTGGGAGTAAATTAAAATTACACTTCAGGATGCCAATTATTTCATTGTTTTTCTTTATAGGTATAACAATACCGATAACATAGCCGCCTACGCTTTCATCGTAGCCTCGGTCATCGAAAAAAATCTTTCCTTTGCCGTTATCATAGGTGGCCTGCCACCAGTATTTGTGACTATGAGCCAGGGTTGATAATTTGTTGGTTGTTCCCACAATTACCCCATAGCGATTTGTAACAAATATTTCACCGATTTCACCCGGCAATGCATTCTGTTGCAGTTTTAAGGCTGATGCAACTTCATTCGTCATGTATGATTTGATGAATGGGGTATTGATATTAGTTGTGGTTATCCAGCGGTCATTTAGTGTTTTAATACGTGACTTTCTATCCTGCTCTACCATCGCCGAAAATTCTTTGTTACTTTTTTCAATGGCGTTAGTCAGGGTGTTTGAAGAAGCTATGCTAATCGCGATTTTTGACTTTTCTATGAGGCGATCTGACAGGTATTTCGATTCTTCCTGAACAGTAATTTTCATTAAGCCAAGGCTGGCATCAATAGCTGATTGTCTGTTGTACCAGTAAAATAATAATGAAAGCGTAACCAGGAAAAGCACTACGATAAAGAACATATAAAAAGCAAATTTATGCTGTATTTTCATGCTGTTCCTTGATAGATAAAATGTATTACATAGTAAGATGGGCTGCGTGGCAATAGAACCGATTTTAGAATCATGTCTAAACCCGGATTGTACATATATAATGGATATTTAAACAGGATCATGGTTCAGTTTCTGTACCTGTTTTATGTTATGAAATCATACACTATGACTAAGCGCCTGTCTTTCATATTGTCTGGTTATATTCTGAATAGGTATTTATAGCATTGAGTACAGAATTTAAAGTATATCTTTTAACCGCCTTCCTGAAGTGTGCAATTTTGGTGCGTGGTATCTAGTCCCATGGTGAATCTGCATTGTTCGCCTGCAGATGTTACAACTGTTGGATCATAAATGCCTGCAATGGATGTCATGTGATGTCGGATAAATTTCGACCCATACTTGCGTGGGGTAATTTAGAATTCATTAATGTTTTGATGTTCTCGTGCCCATGGATGTCACCAAATGGTGATGCTGTCGACCATAAAGTACTGGCATGAAACAGGTTTGCCATAGCACCACCATCACGTTGGTTAATACAATCAAGAACCGTATCAGCAGCAAACATTTAGAATCTTGTGCTGCATAGGTAGTGTGAAGTAATACATGTGCCTGGGTAACTAATGCTTGATATAACTGGCAGGAAAAACAGGCTCGCGTGCTGAGCGATCTGTCATTCTTCTTTGCTAAGGTGTGAAAGCTTATGCGCATGTTGTTCCCAGTTTTTGCCATCAAAAGGTTCAATGCTTATTTTTTCTGGTTGCGGGTCCAGGCAGCGAACATTAACGTCATAACCATCAGGGTTCGAGCGGGGTATGTAAAATGACTTAATGCCGCAAATTTTGCAGAACTTATGTTTGGCTTCACCACTATCGAATGTGTATGTGGTTAGATTGGCTTCACCTTGTAGTAGTTTAAACCTGGATTCAGGAACGATTAAATGTAAATAACCGGATTTTGAGCAAATACTACAGTTACAATCCTGACACTCGACTTCTTCGGGTGCTTCAGCTTCAAATTGTATAGCGCCGCAATGACAGCTTCCTTTGTATTTCATATTTCTGTTCTTCTGTAAGTAGATAAAAATGAAGGACGGGTTGTTTTTTACTTTCTCGTGTTGCTATTAAAAGCCTTTGATTATTCTAATTATTGCCTGGCTTCTTCGTAGTGGTCATATTCTTTAACTGTCTCTAAAATTCCATCGCCATCAGAGTCATATCTGGATGATATTAATTTATTTATTTCAAATGTCTGGATTTTTCTGGGTTTGTTAGTGGTCGGATCAATAATCTGGGCTTCATAAAAGACACCGTCTTTAAATAAAGTTATATAGTCTACGTGGCCGTCATTATTGGTATCGGCTTTCGTTTTAAATGGGTTGCCATACCTGTCATAAATAACCGTTGTTTCATTGACACCGTCAAAATTCTCATCCATCTCAATTCTTGAAATTGCACCTTTTCGGTTAAAAAAGCTGATCGAGTCAATTTCTCCGTCACGATTTCGATCAGTTTCTACTTTGCTTATTCTGTTACTGCGATAAATCCATTTTTCATCTAAATTTCCATCACCGTCGTGATCAATGCCATCGGTTGTTATGGGAGTGTGGTATGCCAGGATAGTAATGCCAGCGCCAATGATTAATCCAGATAAAAGACCGGTTATAATACCAGGTGAGTTTTTAGATGACGCAGGTGCTTTTGTTGTTTCTACCTGTGTAGTATCCCAGTCAGTAACAATAGATCGTGCCTTTGTATAGTCAGCTTCGTTAACCAGGACACGAACCATGTTCATTGCCTGTAATTCACCAGCTCCGCCCTGTAAGTATTCACCGTCTATTCTTCCTTCTATATCATTATTCTGCAGAAGATTCAGAATCATATGTGCTTCAAGGCCGGAAGATGCTTCGTATATACATTTCATATTAACTTAATTCTCTATTCAGTTAGAAATATTTTGTGTAGTCAGCAGGTGAGTGGGATGTGCCTGGTATTATGTTACCTGGCTCTACACACTCGCAATGGCCCATATGAAGTAAATAACATTATAGCTGACATATCCATTTAATAAACAAAACAGGCCGAGCAGGTAATTGTGTTTATAGTTTAAATATAATATTAGTGTAATTAACGGTGTTAATAAAAGAAATACACCTGCCAGGTATTGCATTGATAAAATAGCCAGAAAGTCTGCAGTAAATATAATCTGCATGACCAGGTAAACAGGTAATAATATGATTTGTGTGATTATCGATAACAGGTCTTCATTATGACTTGTTGTAACGTAACATATAAAATAGCCTGCAATCGATGATATAAAATAAACCAGTACGGCTTTGACGAAAGTACCGGCGGTTCGATTTTTCAACCAGCCTGATAAATGGGTCATTATTTATTGCCCCTGGTACGTTTTATCTTGCCTTCTATGTAGTTTATTTCAGCCTGCATGCTTTCATAAAGATGATTCATCAGTGCCATGACGCGAGCC
>JAOUQA010000316.1 GCA_029879605.1 Gammaproteobacteria bacterium | reverse complement strand
GAGCCCATTAAACAAACATGAGATTTCTTGTTTTTTCCAGTATTTTTACTGCTGTCATGGCAGCTTTAAATTATTACAGCTACAAGCGGTTCTTTAAGAAATTACATTCCCCTTTTAATCGCTATGCCCTGCTTGTTCCCGTAATTCTTATGCTGGGAGATTTATTTTTCATTATTGAAATCAGCATACAGATCATCCCTGAATCACCTGCCATTTATTTAATCACCAGTTCATTTATCGGCCTGACCTTCATGTTTTTTGTTATTGCCGTATTTTACGATCTTAGCGTGACAACCTCCAGCAAAGTACCTTTTGACATGCAACGACGCAGGACGATTAAAATCATTTTTGATATCACCATGTTAATTGCTGCCTTCAGTTATGTTTTTCGAGGTCTTGCACAGGGACTTAAACAACCAGAAATCAATCATGTCGACATCAAAATAAAAGACTTTCCTTTTAACGAGTTTTCACTGGTTCAACTCAGCGACGTCCATGTCGGACGCACCATCAAAAAAGATTTCATTGAAACCCTGGTAGAACAGGTAAATGAACTCAGGCCAGATATAGTGGTAATCACCGGTGATCTGGTTGACCTGCCACTGGATCGCATAGACAAAGATTTAAACCCGCTTGGTAATATCAAAGCACCCACCTATTTCATTCCTGGCAACCATGAATACTTTCATGACCTTAAGGACACTATTCACTATCTCGGCATCCTGGGCATCAAGTCTTTACTCAACGACAGCATCAACATTGGAGACAAGGAAAATTATTTCAACTTAATTGGTATCACCGACCTGGCAGGAGAACGACTGGGTATCTTGCCACCAGATATCGAACAGGCTTATAAAAATACAGACACCACAAAACCCTGTATCGTCCTGGCCCATCAACCGAAATTTATTGAACGCATGAATAATCACCGCTGCGATTTGATGCTCAGTGGCCACACCCACGGCGGACAGATATTCCCCTTTGGTTTTTTAGTCATGATGGCACAACCCTATTTAGCAGGCCTGTATCAACACAATAAAGATCAACAGATTTTTGTCAGCAGAGGAACGGGGTACTGGGGGCCGCCATTAAGAATTCTGGCGCCAAGTGAGATTAGTCGAATTGTTATTCAGCCAGATTGAGACCACAAATACTATTAAATTAAAAAAATACCGGGGCACTTCCAATTACATAATTAAACAAGTATTCAATTTATGATTTCTTACGTTTAGCCAGCCCCACCAGACCAAGCAAACCTGAACCAAACAACCAGACTGCAGCTGGAACTGGTACAACAGTCAAATCACGCACTAATGCAGAACCCATACTAATTCGAGAAAAGTCACTATCATACTCATATGCTTGCAGGTTAAAAAAATCACTGGTTAATACTGTTTCTGTATGAATATAATAATCTCCCGCCTGTGAAACAATATGCTGACCAAATTCATTAGTATCTGCAGTTAGAAACAATGTAAAACCTTTATCATCTACAGTTGGACATCCAAATCCCTCACAGTATAAATCTCCAATGTAAAGTGACATCTCATTAAAAATACCATTATTTGAAGCACTCCAACCATTGTAATTACTATCACCACCGAATGCATCCCATAAACTTGCAACTTCAGTTGATGTTGCATAGCGCCAGCCTTCATAAGCTCCACCAACACCTAGTTCTGAGATGACCTGGTTATAGGACATGTTTGCAGTGACAGTCAAATCCAGCCATTCCAGACTATTATCAGTATCCTGAGTAATGAGGTTATCCTCATTAGCTTGCCAGCCAACGCTTATAATTGCAGCATCTACATTGACTGACAAAAACAATGTGGTGACAACTGATAATAGAGCCAATGGCTTCATGTCGATATCCTTTACATTTTGATAAACTTTTCTCATCAGATAAATAGTACAGCATTATCCATGCCATAAACATAACTAACTGTTTTATATGTAATTAATACTCAAAAAAGTAAAAAAAAATAAAATCTGTAAAGAAATTCGTCATTTATGTTTTTATCAGCAAAGTCACTTAACTCACAATTTCGCTAAAGACTAAACAGATAAACGCTTCCCTCTAAAGAATCCCTGCAAAACTATTCTGCACTTTTCTTCCATTACTCCACCAGTAACTTCTATTTTATGGTTATGCGCATCATGGCTAATTAAATCTATTGCCGAACCTGCTGCCCCGGTTTTTGCATCAAACGCACCAAACACCAGTCGCTTAACACGCGCATGTATCATGGCACCTGCACACATGGAACAGGGTTCAAGGGTGACATATAAAGTGGTGTCGATAAGACGATAATTATTTAATACCTGACCGGCATTACTCATGGCAATCATTTCTGCATGGGCAGATGGATCATTAGATTTTATTGGCTGGTTATAACCTTCAGCAATGAGCTGATTATCTTTTACAATAATAGCACCGACAGGAACTTCATCTTCAGCCTGTGCTTTGCGCGCAAGTTCCAGGGCTTTTTTCATCCAGTATTCGTCTGTGAATTCCATAATATAGATATTACGTAGTATCAATGTCATTCCTGCGCAGGCAGGAATCTAAAATCTTTTAGATGTCACTGGATCCCCGCCTTCGCGGGGATGACAGAAATTAAACTTTTTAAGTTAATTTTATTCCCACTCAATAGTACCAGGCGGTTTACCAGTGATATCGTAAACCACGCGTGAAATACCCTGCACTTCATTGACTATACGACGTGATACATGATCAAGAAAATCATAGGGCAAATGCGCCCAGCGAGCTGTCATGAAATCAATCGTTTCTACTGCACGTAAGGCCACTACATACTGGTATCGCCGACCATCACCGGTAACACCGACTGATTTAACTGGCAGGAAGACAGTAAATGCCTGTGACACTTTATGATAGAGATCGTGTTTATGTAATTCTTCAATGAAGATATGATCCGCCAGTCGTAAAATGTCGGCATACTCTTTTTTTACTTCAGCAAGTATGCGTACACCCAGACCTGGACCCGGGAATGGATGACGATAAACCATGTCATAAGGCAGACCTAACTCGACACCCAGTTTACGCACTTCATCTTTGAACAGCTCACGTAAGGGTTCGCAGAGTTTTAATTTCATATAATCCGGCAGGCCACCCACATTGTGGTGTGATTTAATTAAATGGGCCTTACCGGTTTTTGCCCCTGCGGACTCAATCACATCGGGATAGATAGTACCCTGTGCTAACCATTTTGCATTTTTCAGCTTATTCGCTTCTTCTTCAAAAATATCAACAAACATAT
>JAOUQA010000030.1 GCA_029879605.1 Gammaproteobacteria bacterium | reverse complement strand
TTTGGTTTCTCCCGCATCATTAGCCATTTCAACCTGTATGCCTAATTGGCGGAACTGGGGTGGGACATTTTCAATATCGTCTGTAAAAGTCATTTCCGGGTCATGTTCACCAAAGCCCTCGGCGGGCGGTACTTCAACTTCAATGGTATCACCAGCTTTACATCCTTCCAGGGCTCTTTCTACCCGTTCTATCAGGCCCATATTGCCAGCACCGTGGACATAATGGACAGGTAAATCCACCTGTTCTACAACATTGCCATCTTCATCTGAGATGCTGTAAGTGAACTGGACATATTTATTACGTTGGATGCGTTGATCTGACATGGTCTAAGTACTTGTTTATCAATATAAAAAAAATTGATCATTATTATACAGTAATTTTAGCCAGGATGCCCATGTCGAATTAAATCACGACTTTAAAGCTGTGTAGCTGATCAGGTATAATGATCACCTGTCTGTATAGAGGTAATCCGATGGAAGCATCATCCTGTAGTAAAGCCGAACCATTTGCCCTCCAGGTGCTGGGTGACAGTATGCAGCCGGAGTTTATGGATGGCGTTGTCATTGTGGTTGATCCTGAAGGCGTGTTACGTGATGGCTGTTATGTTGTCGCATATCATAATGATGAATATACCTTTCGTCAGTACCGTTTCCATGAAGAAAAGCACTACCTTGTACCGTTGAATGATCTTTATGAAACAGAAGAGTTTGCCGGGCCATCAGCGGTCAAAGGTGTGGTTATCCAGCAGGCGGGTAAGCGTCGTAAGGATCGTAAGTTTTACTAGTGGTTTGAATGTAAAAATTTTACGGTCAGTCCTGTTAAAGGCTGATTTTCGTTCAGGTTAGTTTCCTTAAGTTTTATAGCTAGTCATGAAAGGCCTGTTTTCGTTCAGGTTAGTTTCCTTAAGTTTTGTAGCTAGTCATGAAAGGCCTGTTTTCGTTCAGGTTGGTTTCACCAAACGTTTTTACCAGTCTTGAACGTCCTGTTATTATTTAGCCGGGTTCCATTTGTTCGGCTGAAGGTCCCTTGCTGAAATACGCATCAGCTATATCCTCGTCAACCTCATTACCATGGCCATCGTATAAAGGCAGTTCGTAATCAAACCAGCCTCTCAATCCGGTTTTAAGTGAAGTCACATTTGTAAAACCCATCAGTTGCATTGTAAATGCAGCCAGGGCACTACGGTTACCTGATCGGCATATGATGACAATTTCACGACCACGACCTGCTGCAAGTTCAGGTACAGTATCTTCGTAGTTCCATTCACAGGATGCTTCCAGTACACCTCGAGGTACATTGATAGAATTTTGAATATGCACAGTATTGAATTCATCAGGTTCGGTAATATCGATGAGTAATAGCTCGGTGGTTTCCTGCATACGTTCGTCAAGATCCCATGGAAACATTTCCTTAATCTGTGGGAGAACATCTTCTATCAGACTTTTAAATGTTTTCATTAATACTTACCGGTCAGGTGCATGACTACTCTGGCGGAGGCCCTGTTCAACAGCAATAACAGCTGCTTCTACCCGGGAATGGACTTCAAGCTTTCGTAATATTGCTTTCACATGAAGCTTGACAGTGCCATCAGAAATACCAAGATTACGGGCGATTACCTTGTTGCTCTGGCCATCAGCAAGTAGACAGAGAATTTCCAGTTCACGGGGTGTGAGTTCTGAAAATGGATTATCTTTATTAGCTTGTTTAATTGGATCACCCTGAACCATTCTTGCCAGTACATCAGTTAAACCCTGGGCAACAACATTTTTTCCTTTTTCAATGTCACGTAATGCACTAACCAGTTCATCCGGTTCCATGTCTTTTAGTAAGTAACCCTGGGCGCCATTACGTAATGCTTCAACCAGGTCATGTTCTTCATTGCTTGTAGTTAACATGACTACCGGTATTTTAATTTCTTTTTCTTTTATTTTCTGTAAAACTTCAAGGCCGCTCATATCTGGCATGCGTAAATCAAGTAATACTATATCGGGTTTTAATTCCTGTGCCAGCTTGATTCCTTCAGAGCCTTCGGCAACTGCTGCAATGACTTCTATGCCTCTTTGTTCCAGTAATCCCTGAAGTCCAACACGGAACAGGGCATGATCATCGATCATTATGACACGCATACTCATTTGCTAATTCCCGAAAGTCGTTGTAATGGATCGTGCTCAGATTCATTGTTATAAGTAAATAGAAGCTCGATTCGTGTACCTTCATCTGGTTCGCTTTCTATACGCAATTCACCGCCCAGGTGTATGGCGCGTTCACGCATAATAGTTAAACCTAGATGTTTGCCAGGGTGATCACTTGAATTGGGAGTTTCAAAACCCAGTCCGTCATTTTCAACCAGTACATTGTGATTCCCCTGTTCATCACAACGAAACATTATACGCACATTATTGGCACCACTGTGTTTTCGAATGTTGTTCATGGCTTCCTGTACAATACGAAAAATATGCATTTCCATATTGGGAGGCAAGTCTGAATTTTGCCAGTCGGTTTGTAATAACACATGGATGCCGGATTCTTTTCTAAAACGTGAAATGAGTTTTTCAACAGCAGGAATCAGTCCCTGGTTTTTAATAGGTGTACGACAATGTGCGATCAGTTCTCGCAAGTCTGTATAGGCTTCATCCAGGCTGTTTTCCACCTGCTCAATACCACGAATAGACTGGAATTCAGATGTGGGCTGTAGTGTTTCATCCAGAACACGTACCTGGAATCTCAGGCTGGCCAGTGTCTGTGCCAGTGAGTCATGTAGTTCATTGGCTATCAGGCTTCTTTCTTCCATGATAATCATGCGACGGGTTTCCTGGTCAACACGGGCTTTTTCAATAGCGATACTTAACTGGTTGCCAAGGCGGATTAGTAGTTCTCGAAAATGATGAGCGCTATCAAAGGGTATGTTATCAATTTTTATGCGCACTACGCCCAGAATATTATGTTCAGAGTGTAATGGTATATAGTACGATTTCGTTTCTTCAGTAACATCACATTGTAGTATTTCTGCCAGTCGTGTGACATGTTCATTGACATGAATGATTCTGTTAGCGCTGAGTGAATTAATTAATTCGTTAGTTAATTTTATTCTTTTAGGCTGGTTTGTTACCTCAGGGTCAATGCCAGTGCTGGCGATATATTCGAGCCAGTCGTGTTCCGTGATTAACCAGATAGAAACATTACGAGCAGTTAGAGACTGACTTAATTCCGTGCAAAATCGTTCCAGCAGTTCTTTCAGGTCATAGGCCGAGTTAATAGTTGTCGTTATGTCATATAAAATATTCTGGGCTTTATCAATCTGGATATTCTGTGATGTCTGCCGGCGTTTATTTTTAAAAGCAATTAAGATTATAAAAATAAATATACTAATTAGTAACAGGCTGTGTACGGTAATTGCCAGGGTTTTACTGGTTTCAGTATGTAATAACCAGTAGCTACTAATGCCCAGGCCAGTTAATAGAATAAAAAGCACATAGATACAGTTGGTCACCCGGTTAGAGTGATCATTATTATTTTTTTCCGGCCTGAAAATGAGAGAATACATCTGATTATTTATTCGGCTGGCGGGCTGTAATCCGGGTCGTTTGGATTCATGAATATAAATTGAGGATTACCGGGTTCAAGTTCGACATAATCCACTGTGGTATTTATCAGTAAATCTTTTGAAACTTCAGATACTACAATATCAACACCTTCGGATGTATATGTTGTGTCATCTTCTTTGACATCATCAAATCCCATACCGTAATGAAAACTGCCGTCATTGTTTTTTGTCACAGCCAGGCGAATGGGTAGGCCTTCAAGATTGCTTTCTTTAGCAGAAAAACGTATTTGCTTGGCAGCTTCTGGTGTTAGAGTAATCATGAATAAACTCCAGTTTTAAATATTAAGTGTTAATTTTTACACAGTCTGACAAAATCAACAAAGCGATTGGCCCAGCGATTTGCACGAGTGTCTCTCAGGTGTGCATAACAGGCCAGTAAGTTCTTGTAAATAATGCCATCATTCTGACCATCAATGCCGCTACCTCGTAGTATACGGTAAGCGAAGCGTAAAGATGGATCAACGTTTTGCAGGGCAGAATAATGAAATTCATGGCCGGCAATTTCCCTGTTTTCATCATCCTGTGTATGCCACGGGTGTTCTGAGGTTTCCTGTAAACGGATATAACCACGTCCCTGGGGTGTTTGATGCATAACCGTATCTGCCTGTATTACGCCAACCATACTGGCTGTTTTGTCCTGCCATGTCAGGCTACGAGCCAGGTACATAAGTCCACCACATTCAGCATACGCGGGTAGTCCATTTTCAATGGCTGATTTAATATCATCACGCATACTGTTATTGGCGGCCAGTTCATCCATGCGCGTTTCCGGGAAGCCGCCACCAATGAACAGGCCATCGATATCAGGTAGTTTATCTTCCCTGATGGTGTCAATGAAGATCAGTTCGGCACCTGCGTTCTCAAGTGCCTGTAAGTCACCTGGATAATAAAAGCCAAAAGCATCATTCCTGACTATGCCTAAACGGATATCTTTTGTTCTGGGTGCTGAAAATGTGTCAAACACAGGTATGGTTAAGGGTGTAGCCCTGTTAGCAATCTGCCTGACCCTGTCCAGGTCGATCTGGTCTTTGATTTGATCACGAATCTGCTGGATTTTGGTATCAGCCGAATCATCTTCATTACTGGGCATTAAGCCCAGGTGACGTTCTTCGATGGATAATTTGGTATTTTGATAGACTGAACCCACCACCTGAACATCTGTATAGTGTTCAATAACTGCGTGTAGCTTGCTTTCATGGCGACTACCACCCAGCTGGTTAAGGATCACACCGGCAATCTCAATATTCGGGTCAAAGGCCTGGTAACCCAGGATGAGAGGGGCAATGCCCCGGGTCATACCCCGTGCATTCAGTACCAGGATAACCGGGGTTTTCAGTAATTCGGCCAGTGCTGCATTGGAGTTGCTACCATCAAGGTCAAGCCCGTCATACAAGCCTTTATTGCCTTCGATAATGGTGATATCCGCCTGCTGGCTGTGCTGTACAACTGCCTGGGTGATTTCATCTGACTCCATGGTGTAGAAGTCCAGGTTATGGCAGGGCTGGCCTGCTGCCCGGCTGAGCCACATTGGATCAATGTAGTCAGGTCCTTTCTTAAAAGGCTGAACCTTAAGTCCCGTTTCAGCCAGGGCTGCGCACAGACCGATACTGATAGTTGTTTTACCAGAGGATTTGTGAGCGGCGGATATGAGTATTCGGGACATGATTAAAAAGGGGCGTCCGCAAATGAACGCAAATAAACGCAAATAAATCTTTTATATGTGTTTGATTTGTTATCTGGTCTAAGTACTATTTTGAGTTCAGCAATATTCATTACACAAACCTTATACCTTATTAAAGATAAGGCGCTAAATTTTATATTTAGCTCTGGAACGGGAATCTCCATGCATTATTTCTACCTGCTAGCTTCTCAGGAATAGCCTTTTCGCGTGAGAGACAATCAGGGCAATAATAAAACATTTGCGTTTATTTGCGTTCATTTGCGGATATATTTTATTATTTATCAATTGTTATTGTTTAAACAAAAACGGCTCGAAGCAAGCCTCGAGCCGTTAGATAAAAACTATATCCTGTCTTTGTATCGATCAGTCGGCTTTGTGATGCGGATCAATCGATGCATCATCAAGTCGTTGCGGCAGGAAGCCCAGTACCTTGATACCAACAGCCACAATAATCATCGCTACCGCCATACCACCCAGGCCAAGTAACGTTTCTGCCAGGGTCGGGTTATATACCGTTGCCTGACCATCATAGAATGTCGTTTCCAGTACTTCCATGCCAGGGAACATTTCCATTGGATATGCCTGACCACCAATAATGATGGTATACATGGTGGCTAATCCACCCAGAATCACCAGGATTGAAGCGACTGCCAGTGTTTTACGTGAATTCTGCAGGGCAGGGGCATATACCAGGGCCAGTGGTACCAGGCTACCGAGAAGAATCTGACCAATCCAGAACATTTTTGAATAACTGTCACCACCATTTTCACCTAGCAGGATAAATGCTTCGTAACCGTGATGCTCAGTGGCATACAGGTTAGTCAGGTGATAAACAATGACAAAATACAGTACGGCTGCAATGAATACACCCAGTAACTTACGCAGGCGATTAACAACAACGTCACCCAGCGGACGGTCAGTCCAGTTATAGGATGCCATTAATACCAGGATGAAAATTGCCAGGCCAAATGAGAATGACATGATAACGAACATGGGGGCCATCATGGCCATGTCATAGCCAGAGCGTGCAACCAGGAATCCGAAGATTGAACCGGTACCAGTGGTCAGAATCAGGCGCCAGATGAAAGCAGTAAAGCCGGCAAAACGGGTATATTGCTTGAGTGTACGATCCAGCATGGTCCACAGGTAAATACCAACGAACAGGAAGAAACCGTTATACAGGATCATGTTCCAGGCAAAGATAGATTTGAAGTTGTAGTAGGTCATGGCAACCAGTAAACGATCAGGGCGACCCAGGTCCAGTACCAGGATCATCAAACCACCTGCCAGTAAAGCCAGTGACAACAGGGCAGATAAGGGCGCCAGTGGCTTGTATATCTTCTTGTTAAATACAGATGAAATAGATGCAACATTCAGTGCGCCCGATGCGGCAACAATCAGGAATACTGCAAATACATGAGGCATGCCCCAGACTATCTGGTTGTTCATGCCAGTGACCCAGTGGCCATTATGTTCCATGTAGTAGGTCGAACCTAATGCGCCGAGTACAAATGCACCCAGTAAGGCCAGCAGACCGACATAGCCTGCACTGTTTCCATCGATTTCTTGTAAGTGTATTTTTTTCATAGTGATTTCAACTAAGCTTGATTACCCTGGCTTTAAATACCTTGATAGCGAACACCTGTGTTCAGACCCAGGTCTGCACGGATCTGTTTACCACCATGTTTCTTCAGTTCCTGCGATATAGCACTATTCGGATCTTTCAGGTCACCGAAAATCATAGCGCCATGTTCTGCTTCATTACAGGCTTCAACACAGGCAGGTGTACCACCTTCGTCAACACGGTGTACACACAGCGTACATGATTCAACTGTGCCTTTACCGCGAGGTGCATATTCTTTTGGATCTTCAACTGTTTCATGGGCAAAGGAGCGTGCTTTATAAGGGCAGGCCATCATGCAGTAACGACAACCGATACAGATATGACGGTCAACCATAACAATGCCATCAGCACGTTTCATTGAAGCACCGGTTGGGCAAACATCAACACAGGGTGGATGTTCACAATGCTGGCACATCATGGGCAGTGAAACGACATGTCCCGTTTGCTTGTCACGCAATTTAACTTTGCGAATCCATTGTTGTGTTGTGGTCTGGTTATCATGATTCGGATGATCAGATGTTTTAATACCATTTTCCTCGTTACAGGCAGATACACAGGCCGTACAGCCTGATGCACATTTATTGGTATCAATTAACATACCCCAGCGGTTATCAGCAGTTGCTGGCTGGTCAGCAGGTTTTGCATTGGCAACCTGGTGGAGAAATACGCCAGGTACTATGCTGATACCTGCAAAGGTAGTTGCAGTTTTTTCAACAAAACCGCGACGAGAAATATTTATGGTTTCTTTGCTCATTGCGATACTCCTGTTTCTGAGGTATCGGTGCTTTCTTGCAAGGAAGAAGTTTTCACGCTATTTCTGCTTGCTGGTGCAGGACGGTCGGCATGACACTGGAAACAGTCAATAGTGACAGCAGCATAGCTGTGGCAACTGCTACAGAAATGGTCTTTATCACCGGCACGTGCCTGGGAATTTTCTTCGACATGGCAATTAATGCATTCTTTTAGACTGTATTGCTTGGTACGAATACCTTCACGCATAGTCTTATCACGTTGATGAAGAATTTTCTCCATATGATTTGTTCGCATTTCAGCCGTATCTTCTACACACTGATCACTTTTTGCTTTGGCAATATCAAGTAATGCACTATCAGCAACAGCAACAGAAGAGGCCGCAAGCGCCGCGCTCCCCAGCATTGCCAGTAAGGATTTATGCATGAGTTGTTTCAACTGCAGCATTACAATCTCCAATAGTTTCACCTAGTAGTCACTATTCAGGTTGCCCCTGCTGTGTAATGTAAGCAGGGGTGAACTGATTAGTTACTCACCCATACCCATGTCGATGTAACCCGTTGGGCAAACGTCAGAACAAATATGACAACCGATGCATTTGCTGTAGTCAGTATCTACATAACGACCCGTTGTGTGTTTGTCTTTCTTAACTTTGAATACAGCATCCTGTGGACAGAAGATGACACAGTTGTCACATTCGAAACACATACCACAGCTCATGCAACGACCGGCTTCAGCAACAGCCTGATCTTCAGCTAGACCATTCATACGCTCATGGAAGTGGCCCAGTACTTCGTCAGATGAAGGAACGTCTTCAGTACGCAGGTTACGTGCTTCAGCTGCAAAGTGACCCAGGAACATCTTGTCAGTTGAAATAATTTCCTGCTCTGAACGATCCTGGTAGTTGTGAACCGCATAGTCTTTATTGCAGGTGCCACGCTGATCGTCTTCTTCAAAACCTTTGTCAGCAAAAGATTCTGGATCCATGTTTGCTTCGTGAAGCTTGTCCAGCAGGTTGAAGTGATGAACATCAACTTTAGGACGTTTTTTAGTTTCAGCCTGGTTAACATAAGCGGCAATCGCTTCAGCAGCAACAGAGCCCTGGCCAATCGCTGTAGTTAACAGGTGTGGACGTACGATATCACCGGCTACGAAGTGACCTGCTTTGCCAGGTACCTGGTAGAACTTGTCAGCATCAATTAATGCACGACCGTTGTCCATATCTTCAACGCCTTCCATATCACCGAACTGACCAATTGCAGATACGATCAGGTCACATTCAACGATGTGTTCTTTACCACCTTCAACAGCAACTGGTGTATTGTTTTCGAAAGTACAGTCAACCAGTTTCAGAGCCGTTGCACGACCATCAGCACCAGTGATGATTTCAACTGGCATAACTTCGTTCATGATAACAACACCTTCAGTTAGTGCGTCATGAACTTCGTGTTCAGCTGCTGTCATTTCTTCCTGTTTGAACAGGGCAGTTAATACAACGCTGTCACAAGGTTTCTTGTCGGCATCGTTAACATCACCATGAGTAATACGGCCTTCAGCTGAATCCTCAGGTTTTTCATTGTAGTCTTTTAGTGTACCAATACGGCGAGAAACAGATACAACGTCGATAGAGGTATCACCACCACCAACACATACAATCTTGTTACCTGTGTATTTCATTTCGCCCTTGTTAAACTGTTCAAGGAAGTCAACAGCAGTTATTGCGTTTGGAACTTCATTCCAGTTATCCAGGAACAGGCCACGACCTTTCTTACAGCCTAATGCCCAGAGTACGGCATCGTATTCTTTTTCAAGATCTGCAACAGGTACATCTTTACCAACACGGGTGTTCATCTTTGTTTCGATACCGCCCATGTCCAGGATACGCTGACATTCGTGATCCATAACATCACGAGGTGTACGATAACCGGGGATACCGTAACGCATCATGCCACCCAGTTCAGCGTGGTCATCAAAAATAGTACTGCCAATTCCCATTTTACGTAAATGGTAAGCAGCTGACATGCCAGCAGGGCCACCACCGATGATCGCTACTTTTTTGCCACCCAGCGCAGGTAGGTCGGCAAAAGCAAATTTACCAGCGTATGCACTGTCCCCAATGTATTGCTCAACCGAGTTGATACCAACAAAGTCATCAACGTTGTTACGGTTACAACCATCCTGACATGGAGCAGGACATACACGACCCATCATGGCAGGGAAAGGGTTTGCAGTTGTAGAACGACGGAAAGCGTATTCTTCTTTAGAAATACCTTCTGGTGCAACTTCGATACCGCGAACGATATCCAGCCAGCCACGAATATCCTCACCTGAAGGACAACTGCCCTGACAGGGTGGTGTGCGATGCACATAGGTAGGACACTTGTGAGAGCGATCCTCATTAAAAATCTTGTCATTCATGCTTGACCATGTGTTATCGCCATCTTTGAAGCGGCGGAAAGTCAAGTTTTTGTTCTGCATGTCTTCTTTGGAAGTGGCCATGCTTGTTCTCCTATATGCTTAAAACCGTATAGTTAAAAATAAATTTCTTTTGTTAGAATCCTAATCGTCTGATTCTTCGCTGTCGTCATCGCCTTCGGTCACCTGACCTTCAAGAACAATGGCGTTACTTACCAGCTGGTGAACACTGACAATCTGATCCATAGTAAATCCGTAGTAGGGAAGTGCCTTGGTGAACTGACTCTTACAGATCGCACAGATTGCGGCCATATGAGTTACACCATTTTCTTCAACTACATTTTTTAGTGCGGTTGCACGCGGCAAAATACCTTTGACACGCAGTTCCATTAAATCGTCTGTTAGCAGACCGCCACCACCTCCACAACAGAAGGTTGCATCGTGTGTAGTGCCAGGCTCCATATCCACATAGTTATTACAAACTGCCTTGATAACAGCACGTGGTATATCAAACTGACCACCTGGGTAGTTGCCCATGCCAGAAGCACGCGCCACATTACATGAATCATGGAATGTCAGCGTCATATCATCATTAGCAGATTTGTCGATATTTAATAATCCCTGGTCCAGTGCATCTTTGGTGAATTCGCAAATGTGCTGTGGAATAGGGTAATTCTGATCAAGAAAATCAAAAGGTCCGGCTAATGTATTCAGGAAGCTGTAACCTACACGCCATGCGTGACCGCATTCACCGTATACAATTCGTTTAACACCTAGTTCTTCAGCGGCTTCACGAATACGCATGGAAATGCGTTGCATGTTTTCATAGCTGCCGATAAACAGGCCAAAGTTAGCCGCTTCAGATGCTTTTGAACTTAATGTCCAGTTTGTGTTGGTGGCATGGAATACTTTTGCATAACCAATCAGGCCATCAACATGGGGCTCCGCAAAGAAGTCAGCAGATGGAGTAACCAGTAGTACATCTGCACCTTTTACATCCAGTGGGAATTTAACCGGTACTTCGATATCGTACTCAACGTCTTCTTCAAGACCTTCCAGTGAGTCAGCTAATGCGCGTTCAGGAAGTCCAAGGTTATTACCGATGGTAAATACCTTGCCGATAATTTCATTCGAGTATTTCTGGCCTTTACCAATATGCGCCAGGATTTCACGTGCCGCCATGGTGACTTCTGCAGTATCAATGCCATAAGGGCAGAATACTGAACAACGACGGCATTCTGAACACTGATGGAAATAGCTGTACCATTCATCGACAACGTCTTCTGTCAGGTCGCGTGCACCAACCAGTTTTGGGAAAAATTTTCCGGCAAAGGTAAAGTAGCGACGGTATACACTGCGTAATAAATCCTGACGAGCTACAGGCATGTTTTTAGCATCCTGTGTACCCAGGAAGTAATGACACTTGTCAGTACATGCACCACATTTTACACATGAGTCCAGAAAGACACGGAAACCACGATACTTTTCAAGCAGGTCACCCATTTTATCAATGGCTTTGTCTTTCCAGCCATCAACTAAAATATAGGTAGGGTCTTCACCTTCTTTCTGTATTTTTTTGCCTTCATATCCGAGTGGTTCCTGGAAATCAG
>JAOUQA010000029.1 GCA_029879605.1 Gammaproteobacteria bacterium | reverse complement strand
GCGGTGAGAAAATGTGTGATCAGTACAATGTTGATTTTCTCGGTGCGCTGCCACTGGATATCGATATTCGTGTTAATGCTGATGGTGGTCATCCCAGCGTCGCGCAAGATCCAAATAGCCAGGCAAGTTTGATCTATCGTGATATTGCACGACGTACTGCGGCGAAGCTGTCACTGAAAGCCAAAGATTTTTCTGCCAAATTCCCGAATATCGTTATTCAGAACAATTAATAGAAAAGTTTTTGGTTTTATAGATTGATAAAAAAAAGCAGCTTTGGCTGCTTTTTTTGTGGTTAGATTTATTGTGATAATTAATAAATATAATTCATTAGTTATAAAAAATTAATGATCAGAAGTGTAAATAAAAGCAAACTTATCAGTGTCAGTGCTAATGAGTATTTAATATTAAAACGTGAACAAGTTAGGAATTAGAGAGAATAGTCAATAGGATTTAAAGATTGATCGACAAGCTTCATGATAAGGGAATTTAGGTGATAACGACTGATAATATAGATTTTTATCAATTTTGAATTCTTCTTCTATTTGCTTGATAACTGAATCCGATAAAGAATCTATTGCATTCTTCTGTTGAATCATAGTTAGTGTTTTATGTAATATGACTTTTTCATAATTAGATATTAAATCTTTGCTTATTGGTTCTTTTTTACTGAGATACAAGGATAGTGCGGTGATAGATGTGGGGTAATCCTCAATTATTGTCGATATGTAAGCGATCATTAAATAATCGATTTCAGACTTGTTTTTTATAAGCTTGATGAAGTCTGCGGATTTTTTATAATTATTTTGATTGATGGCGAGGTAGGAAGCTAATCTTTTTATGCTTTCTGAGGTTAAATCAGTATGGTTTATCTCGTTTAAATATTGATATTTATCATTATGCGATAAATAGTTATCAAGAAGATTTAGGATAAATTTAATTTCATATTGTTTGTCTGAAAGCAAAGATTTAGATAGTGCTATCTCTTTATCTATTTGTTTGTGCAAGTTTTTATTCCAGCACATAGGGAATAGTGTTAATTTGCTGGATATTGGAAAAGAAATCTCCTTTTTATTTGAGAATATTACAAAATTATCGTCAGCATAATTTATTGAAAGAGCATCAGTACCACTGAAATAAAGCTGAGCTTTTGGTGTGTTTCTAAATAAAGCGTATTGTATATTGTATTTGTTTATATCATGTTCTAGTGTGCTTACATTGGTTATGGTGTCTATATAATGTTTGTAGAATTCTATTGGATAAAGAATATTGGTTCGTCCATCAATAAAAATCTTAAAAGTGGAAGGGAGTGCATAAATCAAATAACCACCCGTATTAAAGTCATTGATTATATTCCCACCCTTATGAAACGTCTTTAGGTAATCGGATGCTTGATCTGGAAAGCTATGCTTCATTAATTGACGCATGTTCTGTATATGTGAAGAATAATTTTTTAGCACCAGTAACCTATCTATGGGTTTGTTTAAAATCTGATCTAAGCTGAAAAAGAAAAGGCTTGCTGAAAAAATTACAAGGATAAATTGAAATGGTTGACTTATCTTTGATGTGAAATCTCTGAATTTAACCTCGCTAAGTAAGTAAGCTAATATGCAAAAAATTATGAGGCTCGCTGTAGGGATTAGTCGAATAATGAGCCATGAGTTATAAGCAAATACAACAGTGATAATGGCAAAGCCATAATGTTTTTTTATTGCTGCCCAGCAGGTTGCATAAATTGATGTGATCCATAAAAGGTAAACCATTTTATTTGTTGAATAAAATTGCTGTGATGAGCTGTATTCACTTAAAAATTTATTCCAGTCATTGGTCATAAATAGTGCGTCTAATACTGGATGGTTCAGGGTTGGGTTGATAAAGCCAATTAGGAAAATAATGCTTCCCCATAAAAACCACTGATTCCAGCTAAATAAATCGCTACCAGTTTGTATTTTGTTAATGGCTCTATCTATAAATAATCCAAAAATTATAATGTATCCAAAAATAGGGCTATGATAGTTCGTCCAAAAGAGTAGTAGTATGCAAATTGATGCTAGTTCTTTCTTATTGAAATTTTTCCTTGCTTTAATATATAGTGAAAGGCAAATGATAATAAGAATATTTGAAATGGTCTCAGGTCTTATTATTAACCGCATATTAATAAAGTAAGTCAGGATAGGCAGTATTATACAAATGACGAACCATGGTGTCTTTGTTTGTCTTAGGAATAGAAATATGCCAAGCAATAGAATGGTTACATATGATACTTTATAAATCATAAAGCCGGGTATTTCGCCGTACGTTGAAACGAGTGATGCGAGAGTTATTTGGAATAAAACCGGAGGTGAGCTGATTTTTTCACCGTTAAATGTAAAGCTATAATGATCAATAAATGGTGAGAGCCCATTTGAAAGTAAGTCTCTACCCATTTGTAGATGCCAATAAGTATCGAGAGCTGATTGTGGGCCTAATGAATTGCCTACAAGAATGAGATAGCAAAGAAGTAAGACTAATATGCTAGCGAATAACTCGAATTCTTTTTTAAATCTATTTAGCATCTAATATGTCCTTAATAATAAATGGTGTTCGAGTCACTGTAGTTCATACATTTTTTATGTCAACTCAAGGTGCTCATTGTGTTGTTCTTGGCTTTGAGCTATGGAGTTGGTTTGTTTGTCATAAACTATTTAGCTTATGCTATGCGCTTGATTAGAATGGTTTCTCATTCAGCCAGTGTCTCTTGCTTCAATAGGGTGTTTTTATAGCTGCCTCCTTCTTTTTTATGTGATACATTTGAGTGCGCAAGGTTGTGTTAGGCTGCCCAATTATTAACGATAAAACAGCAAACTATAGTTCATTATTCTTTTTGTTTCTATGAGTGTGCTATTGTTGCATTTTTGAGCCGTTGTTTATATTATTCAGGATGATTGTTTGCTATCGGAAAAATCAATCTAGACATATGGTGGTATTTGCCGCTATATTTCTTTATCACTCTGATAACCATTTCTTAAATATAGCGTATATCCAAAAAAGTTTGCCAAGTGCCAGTCAGGAAATAACCTGATACAATTCCCTACATTCAGAATAACCTAAGTTAAAGATATCAATATGAGCATAAAATCTGATAAATGGATACGCCGTATGGCGGCAGAGGGCATGATTGAGCCATTTGAGGCGGGTCAGGTGAGGACCTGTGAGCAAGGCAAGCGTATTGTTTCATATGGTACCTCCAGCTACGGCTACGATGTACGTTGTGCTGATGAGTTTAAGATTTTTACCAACATTAATTCCGCAATTGTTGATCCCAAGGACTTTTCTGAGCACAGTTTTGTTGATTTTAAAGGCGATGTCTGTATTATTCCGCCAAATTCTTTTGCGCTGGCACGTACGGTTGAGAATTTCAAAATCCCTCGTAGTGTTTTGACTGTATGTCTGGGTAAGTCGACCTATGCTCGCTGCGGTATTATCGTCAATGTAACGCCGCTGGAGCCCGAGTGGGAAGGCCATGTAACACTGGAATTCTCCAACACCACGCCACTACCGGCAAAAATTTACGCCAATGAAGGTGTCGCGCAGATGCTGTTCTTCGAGTCAGACGAGGTATGTGAGACATCTTATGCAGACCGCGGCGGCAAGTACCAGGGACAGCAGGGTGTGACGCTGCCCAAGACCTGATTACCTGATTTTAGCGGAAAGTCTCAATTTTCCAGCCTCTTTCCAGCGCAATGGCTTTCAGCTGATCGTCGGGATCAACCGCGACTGGGTGTGAGACCTGTTCCAGCAGTGGCAGGTCATTGTGTGAGTCGCTATAAAAATAACTGCCTTCCAGAGTTTTTCCGGAGATTTCCAGCCATTCATTCAGTTTGGTAATCTTGCCGTGCTGAAAACACGGTGTACCGGCAACCCTGCCGGTGTATTGACCATTGATAATTTCAGGTTCGGTGGCAATCAGGTGGTCGACACCAAAGGCCTCGGCAATTGGGCCAGTAACAAAGCTGTTAGTCGCGGTGATGATGACGATATAGTCGCCCTGTTCCCGGTGCTGGCGGATTCTGGCCTGTCCGGTTTTGGTCATGATCTCGCGGATGGATGTTGCCATAAATTCAGCGTGAAACTCCTGCAGGCGGGTGAAATCGTTTTCGGCCAGCGGCGTCAGTGCGAAGTTGAGGAATTCGTGGATATCCAGCGTACCCTGCTTATACTGCTCGTAAAAGCGCAGGTTTGCCTGTTCATATAAATCCTTGTCGACCAGCCCTTTCTCGCTGAGAAAACAGCCCCAGAGATAATCACTGTCGCCAGCGAGCAGCGTGTTGTCAAGATCAAAAAGTGCCAGTGCCATGAGTCTTCCAGATTAATATTCAGGGAATGAGGATGGTAAAGGCTTGGCGTGCATCTGACCAGCCATCTGGGTTAATTAAAGCGGTAGTCGGTCCGAGTGACGGGATAAAAGTGGTTTTTTGTGCGGAACATTTGGCTGCATTCGTTGTTCCAAGTTTGTATTGTCTGCTAGTATCACTGTAATTAATGAATTTTTTATGGATGTGCTTGAATCGGGCTATTTCATAAAACGGGTATTTTTAAGTGATTGATTCAAAAGGTTATAGATCCAATGTCGGGATTATCTTATGTAATCCCGAAGGCAAGGTGTTCTGGGCTCGTCGCTGTGGCCAGGATGCATGGCAGTTCCCACAGGGTGGTATTCAGGCCAATGAGTCGCCGCTTGATGCCATGTATCGTGAGTTGCAGGAAGAAACAGGACTGTTGCCCAGGCATGTTGAAGTGGCGGGGCAGACCAGTGACTGGCTGCGCTACCAGATTCCTGAGCACCTTTTGCGGCGGCATTCGAAACCTCTTTGCATTGGTCAGAAACAGATCTGGTTTAACCTGAAGCTCATCGGTAGTGAAAGTGACTTTAACCTGAGTGAATGCGACAAACCTGAGTTTGATCGCTGGAAGTGGATCGATTACTGGGCGCCGCTGAACGAGATTATTTCTTTCAAACGCGATGTTTACCGCCAGGCACTGGAAGAATTGGAGCAGTATTTATAAGAATTAGAAAACAGGCTGTAGTTCGACCAGCAGGATAATGGCGATAAGGCCAAATACGGGGAGTTCATTAAAAACTCTATACCATTTATGTGAGCGGGTATTTCGATCATATTTAAAATCGATCATTAACTTGCCGCACCAGACATGGTAAATAACCAGAAGAGTCACGATGCCCAACTTGGTCTGAAACCAGCTACTGCTGTATATCAGTGGGAAATAACTGGCCAGCCAGAGCCCTAGTATGATGGTAATGATGGCACCGGGTGTAGCGATACCCCAAAATAATTTACGTTCCATGATTTTAAAGCGCTCATGGCTGATAGAATCCTCGGCGCTGGCATGGTAGACATAGAGTCTTGGCAGGTAGAACAATGCAGCGAACCATGTCACCATAAAAATAATATGAAAAGATTTAACCCATAACATTTTGATAAACCCGCTACACTCTACTGAAAACGCCATAATACAGAAAATTCGATTGAGTGTAGAGTTGAAAAGAACAATATGAAATTGATGACAATTTTGAGGGGCCTGCCGCTGTGATTTCCGTTGGTATTGTAGGTGGGACCGGTTATACCGGTGTGGAATTGTTGCGCCTGCTGGTCTCACATCCTGATGTGGATTTGAAAATGGTGACCTCTCGCTCTGAAGCGGGCAAATCGGTCGCTGAGATGTTCCCAAATTTACGGGGCTTTACCGATGTCTGTTTCTCGGAGCCAGATGCGAAAACGCTAGGTGCCTGTGATGTGGTTTTTTTTGCGACACCCAATGGCACGGCAATGAAACTGGTACCGGAATTGCTCGAGCAGGGCACGCGGGTAATTGATCTGGCGGCCGATTTCAGGTTAAAAGACAGCGCTGAATGGGAAAAATGGTACGGTATGCCGCACGCCTGTGAGAATATTCTGGCTGAAGCCGTTTACGGCCTGCCAGAAATTAATCGAGAGGCTGTGCGCTCGGCCAGGGTGGTCGCAAATCCCGGGTGTTATCCAACAGCCGTGGGTCTGGGCTTCCTGCCATTGATCGAGAATGGCCTGGTCGATGACCAGCATCTGATCGCAGATGCCAAATCGGGAGTTAGTGGTGCCGGTCGTGGCGCCAGTGTTGCAACTTTATTGTGTGAGGCCTCTGAAAGCTTCAAACCTTATGCAGTTGATGGTCACCGTCATTTGCCTGAAATTCGCCAGACACTGGGTGTAGCCGCAGGCCATGCTGTTGGTTTAACTTTCGTGCCGCACCTGGTACCAATGATTCGTGGCATCGAGGCCAGCCTGTATGCCGCCGTACTGAATAAAACAGGTGTCGATTTGCAGGCGCTTTATGAAAATCGTTACAGGGATGAGCCCTTTGTTGATGTCTTGCCAAAAGGGACCATGCCTGAAACGCGCTCGGTACGTGGTGCCAATTTATGCCGGATATCTGTATTCCAGCCACAGGCAGGTGATACCGTGGTTGTGTCCTCGGTTATCGATAATCTGGTCAAAGGTGCAGCCGGACAGGCTATCCAGAATATGAATATCATGTTTAATCTAGAGGAGACCGCTGGACTAAATCGACCAGCATTATTGCCCTGATGAATTACAGACCTGTACAAAGTCGAATTTTAATCACCATTCAGCGCCCAGAATTATGGGCGCTGAGCCTGTTGTTTGTATTGTGTGTAGTTGTACTGATGGCTTGGCTATCCTATTTATATGGGCAGCGAGTTGCGGGTTATGACAAGGCAGAAGCAGTCAATTATATTGAGGCGCTGGAACAACAAATAGAAAATTTAAAGTCTGAATATGCTGACAGTCAACGTCAAACAGCTATGCTTGAGCGGAACAGTACGATAGATGATGGTGCCTCTGAGCAGCTAAAAATCTCGCTGGCACAAGCCCAGGATGAAGTACTGGAACTAAAGAAAGAGCTATCTTTTTATAAAAGCATTGTTGCGCCTGGTGATAGCAAGCGTAGTTTGATGATTCAGACTATCCAGTTAAAAGCCGATGCTACTGGGGTGTATCAGTATAAAATTATGGTCAGCCAGCGTGGTCAAAATGATACTATTGCGCGCGGTAAAATTGACGTAACAATTGGTGGAGTTGAACAAGGGCAAAAGAAACTGATCAGACTTTCTGATGTTTCAGGTGATGTTAAAGGCTCTATTGGTTTTGGCTTTAAGTATTTTCAAAATTTCACCGGTACGATGACGTTACCGGCAACATTCCAGCCTGAATATATGCGGGTTGAGGTAAAACCCTCGTCCAGCAAAATTGATTCGATAGATGAGCAATTTGCATGGGCTGATTTAACTGCGGGAGGAGAGTAGTAACAATGTGGGGCAATAAAAATAAAATTCGTTCATCCAAGATAGATACACTGATCGGCCAGAATGTGGAAATTCGAGGTGATATTAAATTTGAAGGTGGTTTGCATCTCGATGGCAAGATCGTCGGCAACGCAATTGCAGAGAGTGGGGGTAATTCTGTATTTGTTGTTAGCGACAGGGGCCGTGTAGAGGGTGATATTAGTGTCTCTTTTGCCATTATTAATGGTGAGGTAGTCGGTAATGTGTACGCCAGTGAAAAGCTGGAGCTTTCCAGTAAAGCTCGCATTACTGGAGATGTGCACTATAGCCTGTTAGAAATGGCCAGTGGCGCTGAAGTGAACGGTAAAATGGTGCATGCCAGCGAGAAAAAACTGCTGGAGCATCACATTCATCATACGGCTGATGACGAGCATGCGCAGGGCATAGATTCGTCCTTAGAAGACTAATACTTGACTAATTTACTCGGGTAATGCAGTATTAGAAAAGTCTAACATTACAGCAACGGCATATTTATGAGTATTGAAGTTTCATTTAGCCCAATGCGACCCAGCAGAATCGAGCAGACTGCACAGATGAGCGATGCAGCGGCGAACAAGGTTAAAAAACTGATTGAGGAAGACGGTAACCCCAATTTAAAGCTACGAGTTGTCGTGAGTGGTGGTGGATGTTCCGGATTTCAGTACGGTTTTGAGTTTGATGAAAACGTCGCAGATGATGACATTCAAATTGAAAAGAATGGCGTTACTATGCTGATTGACCCAATGAGTATGCAGTATCTGGCCGGGTCTGAAGTCGATTACCTGGAGGGCCTGGAAGGTTCTCGCTTTGTTATCAATAATCCTAATGCCAAAACCACCTGCGGTTGCGGCTCTTCATTTTCTGTATAGCGTACCTGGTCTCAACGGCTGATTCAAAGGCGCATTATGCGCCTTTTTTAGCTATCGAATACATTTAAGATATTGTTTGTTATGCTATATAAACGTTTTCCATAGGAAGTTTGTATGAACGAATATGTGCCCGGACTTGCAGGTGTGCCTGCAACAAAATCTAATATTTCATCGATCGATGGTGAAAAAGGGATATTGGCCTATCGTGGTTATGATATAGCAGAACTGGCAGCGAATAGTACGTTTGAAGAAACAGCTCTGCTGCTGCTGAACGGCGAGCTACCTACCAGTAAAGAGCTGGAAAGCTTTGATCGCCAGCTTAGGGGTGAGCGTCGCGTTAAGTACAATGTTCGCGAGATTATGAAATATTTGCCGCCTAGCGGTCGCCCGATGGAGATGTTGCAAACAGCTATCTCCAGTCTGGGTATGTTTTATGGTGGTGACGATATTCTGACCGACGCCTATGAGGAAGAAGATACTTATTTTATTCACTCCATGTCGGTGAAAATTATTGCGCGTATGGCGACGATTGTGGCGATGTGGGAACACGTACGTAATGGTTATGACCCTATCGAGCCACGTAGCGACCTTACCCATGCTGAAAACTTTCTGTACATGATGAAGGGTTGTGATCCAGACCCGCTTGAAGTTCGTATTATGGATGCCTGCCTGGTATTACATGCAGAGCATACGATCAATGCTTCAACTTTTACAGCGATGGTAACGGGTTCAACGCTGGCGATGCCATTCCTGGTGATTGCTGCCGCTATTGGTGCACTGGCTGGGCCACTACACGGTGGCGCTAACCAGCGTGTAGTAGAAATGCTTGATGAGATTGGACGCCCTGAAAATGTTGAAGACTGGCTGGATATGAGACTGGCTGATAAAGAAGTCATCTGGGGTATGGGGCACCGTGAGTATAAAACTAAAGACCCGCGTGCAACGGTATTACAAAAATTGATGGCAGATTATGCCGAGAAGAAAGGTAATCTGAGTCCCATGTTCGAGACCGCGCTGGCCCTGGAAGAGGCCTGTGAAAAAGTACTGGGGGTTAAGGGCGTCTATCCCAATGTGGATTATTATTCGGGTATTCTGTATACCGAAATGGGTCTGCCTGCAGATCAGTTCACACCAATTTTTGCTGTCGCTCGTATAGCTGGCTGGATGGCACACTGGCGTGAGCAACTCGATAATAATCGTATTTTTAGACCAACCCAGATTTATACTGGAGCCGCACCGCGCGCCTACGTTCCGATAGATAAGCGCTAACTTTGGGTGATACGCCCGAGAACGACTTTTTTACTGGCTCCTGTGACTGAGGGAAGGTTGCCTGGCTGCTGGTTCATTGTCTGTCTGGCCAGCCATGCAAAAGCCATCGCTTCTACCCAGTCGGGTGCAATGCCAAACATATCGGTCGATTCAATTTTGTATTCAGGCAATGATTGCTGAATTCTTTCCATTAAATAACTGTTATGCACTCCGCCACCACAGATCAGCAGATGGTTGAAGTCTGGTATATATTGTTTAACTGCTCTAGCAATGCTTCGGGCAGTTAGCTCACAGAGTGTTGCCTGAATATCGGCATCATTGAGTCCTTTGCATGCACTGTTACTGATTTGTCTGTCCAGCCAGTCCAGGTTGAAATACTCGAAACCGGTACTTTTGGGTGGCTTCGTATCAAAGTAATGATCTCTTATGCAGTGATTGAGCAGGTCAGCATTAATTTCCCCGCTACGAGCGAAATTGCCGTCTTTATCAAAATAATCACCACGAGTTTTTGTAATCCAGGCGTCCATCAGTGTATTACCGGGGCCGGTGTCGAAGCCTGTCACGGGTTGTACTGAACTGGCAGGCAGTATCGTCAGGTTGGCAATGCCGCCAATATTGAGTATGCCAATATTCTCGTTATGGTTTCTGAATACCATCTCGTGAAAAGCGGGGGCTAGCGGTGCGCCCTGTCCACCAGCTTCAATATCGGCGGTACGAAAATCGTCGATCACAGAAATCCCCGTTTTCTGGCTGAGTATTTTTGCATTGCCTATCTGCAGGGAAAAGGGTTTGGCTGCATCTGGGCGGTGCCGGATGGTCTGGCCATGATTGCCTATGGCGATAATTTCTTTACTGGTGACACTGGATTTGTTGAGTAGTGCCTGGGTGGCTTCAGCAAAAATTTCACCGAGCTGTACATCGAGTGATTGCAGGGTATGAAGCTGGTCATCTGGCAGGTTACGTGCAGCCTGTAACTGCTGATGAATTGTTGCGGGCCACTCGTGACTGTGTGAGCAAACCAGTCTGGGTATATCATTATCTGAAAAATCAACCAGTGCTGCATCAATACCATCCATGCTGGTACCCGACATCAGGCCGACATAGTATTCGCTCATGGCAATTCGATATGGCTGGATTAGTTGTTTAAAGCTAGCTGGGTACGGGTGAGTAGCTCAAGCTGGGCTAACATAGGTGCCGTACTAAGCTTGAAATCTACCAGATAACGCTTGGGAACCGGTTTGGCAGTGGGTAGCTTCACTGTTAGTGGATTGCGATGAACGCCATTAACGCGGAATTCATAATGCAGATGTGGTCCAGTCGCCAGGCCTGAGTTACCCAGATACCCAATAGTCTGTCCCTGTTTAACTTTTGAACCGACCCGTAAATTTTTATGGTAGCCGTTCAGGTGTGCATACAGCGTGCTGTACTGGCTACCATGCTGAATGATAATAGTGCGACCATAACCACCCTTGTTACCTTTATGGATGACCTTGCCATCGCCAGAAGCGAGGATGGGTGTACCACGTTTGGCAGCATAGTCGACACCCTTATGTGAACGGAATTTGTGGAGTACTGGATGGTAGCGGCTGGTGGTAAAGCCTGAGCTGATACGGGTGAAATTTACCGGTGAGCGCAGAAAGGCCTTACGCATACTCTTGCCATCAGGGGTGAAATATTCAGCACGGCTGGTTTCAGGGTTGGTGTAACGGACAGCCTCATAGGTTTTGCCATCATTGATGAATTCTGCAGCAAGAATATTGCCGTCCTTGATTTTTTCGCCATTCCGATAAATCTCTTCATATACCAGCGTGAACCTGTCACCCGTACGGATGTCTAGAGCAAAATCGATATCCCAGCCAAAAATACCAGCCAGTTCCATAATAATGCCCTGTGAAACACCGGCTTCCTGTCCTGCAAGAAACAGTGATGTATCAATAATGCCACTGGCATGGGTCGTGCGAGTTTCAATGTCATGTTTATAGGTATTGGCCATAAGCTGGCCATCATCTTTGCGTTCAACGATGAGGTAATTTTCGTGGTCAATTTCATAGCGGAGCGCTTGAAGATTGCCTTCATCGTCGCTCAAAATGCGAAGAGTGTCTTTAGGGTAGATATGGGTGAGTTGCTTAACGTCCTTACCCAGCTGCATCATCTCATGGAGTTGCTGTGGCCTGATGTTGGCACGGTCA
>JAOUQA010000315.1 GCA_029879605.1 Gammaproteobacteria bacterium | reverse complement strand
AAGGTTTTACCCGCGTTTAACAAATCATTAATCAGCGGATTATGATTGCCCAGTACGGCCGATGGATGATTGCCCAGCGCAATAATGCAGGCACCTGTTAAAGTGGCAATATCAACCACCACATGTGGATCATATTTATCAGCATAGGTAAGGGCATCACACAAAATTAACCGGCCTTCTGCATCGGTATTAAGTATTTCAATAGTAGTGCCTGACATACTGGTAACAATATCACCGGGTTTGGTGGCCAGGCCGCCGGGCAGGTTTTCCGTGGCAGGTACAATGCCGACCAGGTTAATGGGTAACTGTAATTCAGCGCAGGCACTCATCACACCAAATACACTGGCTGCACCACACATATCAAATTTCATTTCATCCATGCCGGCACCGGGTTTTAAACTAATACCACCGGAGTCAAAGGTAACGCCTTTGCCAACAAAGACAATGGGTTTCAGTTTGCTGTCGCCACCCCTGTATTCCATGGTAATGAGTTTGGCTGGCTGACGACTGCCCCTGGCAACTGACAATAAAGATCCCATTTTGAGTTCTTCCATGTCGTTTTCTTCCAGTATTTCAACTTTCAGATCACGGTAGGTTTTGCCCAGTGCCTTTGCCTGTTCTGCAAGATAGGTTGGGGTACAGATATTGCCTGGTAAATTGGCCAGGTCTTTAGCCAGCGTTGTGCCTGAGGCAATGGCCATGCCATGGCGGACAGCCTGTTCACCATCGGGTAATTCACGGCGACTGGGAACACTGAAAATCATTTTTCGCAGCGGGCGACGGCTGCTTTCTTTTTTACTTTTTAGCTGGTCAAAATTGTAAAGGGCATCTTCCGTTGCCTGGACCGCCTGGCTCACTTTCCATGCAATATCACGGTTTTTAATATTGAGTTCAGTAATACAGGAAAAAACTTCAGTAGCGCCACGTTCATCAAGGAACCTGGCGACCATATTATTGGTTTTCTGGAAAGCACTGGTATCAAAATTCTTTTCCCGGCCACAACCGATGAGTAATACCCGGTCACATAAGGCGTTGGGTACATTATGTAATAATAAGGTCTGTCCCAGTTTGCCTTCGCATTCGCCACGTCGAATCAGGTTGGCAATATAGCCATCACTGGCATCATCCAGCAACTGGGCTGAATGGGATAATTTGCGGGATTCAAATACACCCACGGCAACACATGAAATACGCTGTTTTTCAGGGCTGCCACTTTTTACCGAGAATTCCATTATTGGCTCCAGGATTTTAATAAGGTTTAAGTTGTGATTTAGCCTGACAAATGACTAAAATCAGCATAAATACTATTTGACAGAAAAAAACTGATAGATTCAATTGTAATATCAAACTGTTAAGCAGGCGATTTTATGCAAATATGGGGTCGATATACAGGTTGATATGAAAAAAAAACTCAAATAAGCGTAAAATATCAAGAAACAACCCTGGAAATACATGCTGAAACACTACTTTTCCATTATTGATCGTTATATTTCCAGAGAATTAGTATCCACCTGGTTTGCGGTAACCCTGGTATTAATGCTGATTTTGCTCAGTAGTACCCTGGTGCGTCTACTGGGTAAGGCGGCTGATGGTAGTTTGCCTGCCGATGTCATCATGCCCTTAATGCTGGTGACCAGTGCCCGGTATCTAATCTTACTGGTCCCCCTGAGTTTGTACCTGGGCGTTCTACTCTGTTTTAGTCGCTTATATAAAGATAATGAAATGACCATCATGTCTGCTTGTGGCATTGGCTTTAAGCGTCTTTATCGCCCCTTATTAATGGTCGCTGTACCTATTAGTGTTGGTATGCTGATACTGACACTTTTTGTTATGCCGGGTATTTCTCAGCAGGCCCAGTTATTAAAAGCGCAAATTGAAAATCGTTCAGAACTCAGTGGTCTTGAAGCTGGTCGGTTTAATGCATCGAGTGATGGTAATGCGATTATTTTCCTGGAAAAGCAGTCTGATGATGGTAGCCAGATGGAAAATGTTTTTATTCATCAAAAAGGTAAAAATGCAACCAGTGTTGAAACTGCCATTACTGCCAGTCGTTTTATTGATGATAACCAGCGCCAGTTTATTTTATTTAAAAATGGTCAGCAGTATGAAGGTCGCCCGGGGCAGTCAGATTTTCGTATTATTCAGTATGAAAAACACGGCATCTATGTGCCAGAAAATGAACTGGTGAAAAAAATAAAACGCCGCGATGCCTTGCAGACATCTGAGCTCTGGGCTTCAAAACATCCCGCTTACCAGGCGGAACTGCAATGGCGTTTATCCATTCCCATCGCCACGCTTTTAATGGCTATGCTGGCTTTGCCATTGAGTTATACAACACCCAGGAAAGGACGTTATTCAAAACTGGCCCTGGCTATCCTGATTTATTTAATTTATTCAAATTTATTAGGCATTGGAGAAACCTGGGTGCAGCAGCAAAAGGTTCCTGCCTGGTTAGGATTATGGTGGGTACACGGTCTGTTGATTATGTTGATTGTATTCTGGTTGATTCAGCGTTTAGGTGGGGTTAAACAGTTGTTCAGGCGCAGGCTGGCATGAAAGTTATCGATCTTTATATAGCTCGCACAGTAATCGGCGGGACATTAATGGCCTTACTGGTGCTGGGTGCACTGCTGGGTTTTGTCGAGTTTGTTTCTGAAATGGATGACGTGGGTCGAGGACATTATGGCCTACTGGAAGCTATGGCTTATGTGGTACTTAGTTTACCTAAACGAATTTATGAATTATTTCCAACCGCTGTTTTACTGGGTAGTTTACTCAGCCTGGGTGCACTGGCAGGCAACAGTGAATTAATTGTCATGCGTGCAGCCGGTATTTCTATTGCACGCATTGTACGTTCAGTATTACAGGCGGGTGTGGTACTGGTTGTCCTGGTGTTGCTGGTAGGAGAGTTCATGGTGCCGCCCAGTGAACGTAAAGCACAAACAGTTAGAGCAGCTGCGCTTAAACAGAATATATCCCTGGGAGGGCAACACGGCTTCTGGGTGAAAGATGGTTTACGCGTCATTCATGTTGGGCGTGTGTATCCAGATATGCAACTGGGTAAACTGGAAATTTATCAACTCGACGAAGAAAAAAATATTGAACAGATATTTCATGTCAAATCAGCGCGCTATGAAAATGATAAATGGCATTTAAAAAATATTGATTACAGTGAAGTCAGGAATGACAGTGTAAGCAGTTCATTTATTGCAGTCCAGGAATGGGATGAGCTGTTTAACCCGGACCTGTTTAACGTGGTCAGTGTTAAACCGGATAACATGTCTGCTATTGATCTGT
>JAOUQA010000314.1 GCA_029879605.1 Gammaproteobacteria bacterium | reverse complement strand
TAAAAAATTATTCTATGTTTGATGCTAACAAAGGCATATCTCAAATACCATGAAATATCTTTCATGGTTTCACAACATGCCACGCTCGGCGAATGATACGACTTCATCACCCACTATAAAATGATCGAGCACCCGCACATCGATCAGGGCCAGCGCATCTTTCAGGCGTCGGGTAATACGCTCATCCGCCTGGCTGGGCTCGGCTACACCCGAGGGATGATTATGAGCAAATATTACGGCTGCGGCATTATATGCCATGGCTTTTTTTACCACTTCACGTGGATGTACCGAAGCACCATCTATGGTTCCGGTAAATAATTGTTCATAACTGATGACTCTATGCCGTTGATCAAGAAACAGGGCCGAAAAAACTTCATGCTCTATATCACGTAACTGCGCAACCAGATACTGACGAGTTTCAGCCGGACTACCCAGAGCCTGCCCACGACTCAGGGTTTCATAAAGGTGACGACGTCCCATCTCCAGCACAGCCTGCAATAATGCATACTTGGCATCGCCCAGCCCCTTCTGTCGACAGAATTCAGCTCGCTGCGCATTTAATAGATGACGTAAACCACCAAATTCCCTGAGTAACTCCCGCGCCAGATCAACCGCTGTTAAACCTCTGATACCAGTACGTAAAAAAATCGCCAGCAGCTCTGCATCTGACAAGGATGCACTACCCCTGATCAGTAACTTTTCTCGCGGCCGTTCTTCCACTGGCCAGTCTGTAATTGCCATCTCGACACCTCCCTGTGTAAACCACCAGTTTAACGCCAAATAAATAACTCGCTATCAGCCAATTGAAGTAGCTTATGTCAGATAAAACTGACAACAATCTGATAAAATCACCGCCATGCAAACTTTACCTGGCAAACAGATCATTCTCGGCGTGACTGGTGGCATAGCAGCTTATAAAGCTGCCGAGCTGCTACGCCGTTTACGTGATGAAGGTGCTGATGTCCGGGTAGTAATGACCCAGTCTGCCACTGAATTTGTCACACCGCTGACCTTTCAGGCTCTATCTGGACACCCGGTTCATACCGACCTGCTGGATACAGAAGCTGAAGCAGCGATGGGCCATATAGAACTCGCACGCTGGGCAGATGCCATACTGGTAGCACCCGCCACGGCCAACTTCATTGCCCGACTGGCCCAGGGTATTGCGAATGACCTTTTATCAACACTTTGCCTGGCAAGCACAGCCCCACTGGCGGTTGCACCTGCCATGAACCATGTAATGTGGTCTGACAGCTCAACCCAGGCCAATATCAAACTTATTCGGGAAAGAAACCTGCACGTTTTTGGTCCGGCATTTGGAGACCAGGCCTGTGGAGAAACCGGTGAAGGCCGACTACTGGAAGTACCCCAGCTGGTTGACCAGCTTGCTTCGCTTTTCAGCAATGAGCTATTAAGTAATACCCGAATATTAATGACAGCTGGCCCTACCTACGAAGCTATAGACCCGGTACGTTTTATCGGCAATCACAGTTCCGGTCGCATGGGATTTGCTATTGCCCAGGCAGCCATCGAAGCTGGAGCCTGTGTCACACTGATTGCCGGCCCTGTTAGCCTGGCCACACCAGACAAAGTCACACGAATTGATGTCAAAAGTGCTGCTGAAATGCACCAGGCGGTTCAATCAGAACTGGAGAACTGTGATATTTTTATTTCCACGGCAGCCGTTGCTGATTATTCACCAGTCGAAGTTCAAGCCCGGAAAATTAAAAAAAGCAGCGATAGTTTCAGTCTTCAATTAAAACGAAATCCGGATATACTGGCAGAAGTTGCTGCAACGGGTCAGTATTTTACCGTTGGTTTTGCCGCTGAAACCGAACAGTTACAGGACAATGCTCAACACAAACTGGCTGCAAAAAAACTGGATATGATCGCGGCTAACCAGGTTGCAACTGATGCAGACTCTGGCTTTAACAGCGAATACAATGCGCTGGATGTTTACTGGGCTGATGGTTACCTGCAACTTGAACGAGCTCGAAAAACCGAACTGGCCAGGAAACTGATTGAATTAATTGCAGAACACTACAAAACCAGACATTAAACTCTTTAAATACAAAAGAAGGCACATGAAAAAAATTCAGTTAAAAGTACTCGATAAACGCATTGGTAATGAAATCCCCCTGCCAGAACATGCAACTCCCGGTTCAGCGGGAATGGATTTAAGGGCCTGCATCGATTCACCCATTACTCTTAAACCGGGAGATTCTGAACTCATACCCACAGGGCTGGCGATTCACATTAACGACCCCAAACTGGCGGCCACTATTCTTCCCCGTTCCGGTCTGGGTCATAAACACGGCATAGTACTGGGTAACCTTGTGGGTCTAATTGATTCAGACTACCAGGGCCAGCTATATGTTTCCTGCTGGAATCGTGGAAATGCTGAATTTACCATTGAGATGGGTGATCGTATCGCACAACTGGTATTTGTACCTGTAGTGCAGGTAGACTTTGAACAAGTTGAGGAATTCGAGGACAGCGAGCGCGGTGCTGGCGGTTTTGGACATTCAGGACATAAATAATAAAACCTAACGGGATATAAAATGAGCAGTATTACAGCCAGTATTTTTAAAGCCTATGACATCCGCGGCATTGTTAAAACTGATTTAACACCTGTTGCCGTGCGTCAAATTGGACAGGCTTTCGCATCAGAATCATTAGAACAGAATTGCAAAACTGTGGTTATCGCCCGTGATGGACGTCTCTCCAGCCCGGACTTATCAAAAGCTTTAGCAGAAGGTTTACAGGCCGGTGGCTGTGATGTCATTGATGTAGGACTGGTGCCCACACCGGTGTTATATTTTGCCACCCATCATTTAAAAACCGGTACCGGCATTATGATTACTGGCAGTCATAATCCGCCAGAATACAACGGCCTTAAAATGCTCATTGATGGCAATCCATTTTATGGTGAAAGTATTCAGCAACTCAGACAGCGTATTGAGGATGGCAAGCTGAATTCTGGCAGCGGCAATTACAGCGAAGATAATGTTCTTCCTACCTATGTTGAAACCATCATCAATGATATCAAGCTGGCCAAACCACTTAATATCGCTGTTGACTGTGGTAACGGTGTTGCCAGTGTCGTTGCTGCCGAGTTATTCAAAAAACTGGGCTGCAACATCACTGAAATGTTCTGTGAAGTCGATGGTACTTTCCCAAATCATCATCCGGATCCAAGCAAACTTGAGAATCTGAAGGACATCTGTGCAAAAATTGAATCAGAAAACCTGGACCTGGGACTGGCTTTTGATGGCGATGGAGATCGCGTAGGTGTCATTGATAATAA
>JAOUQA010000313.1 GCA_029879605.1 Gammaproteobacteria bacterium | reverse complement strand
TGCACCTCTTCAACTGACTGTTTAACAGGTGTTTCGACAGATTTAACTTTTTCAATGATTTTCTCTTCTGGCACAGGCACAGGCTCTGGCTCGGGTGGTGATTCAACCGGTTTTTCCAATGATGGCTGCTGCATAACCAGTTCAATATTTAATATATGACTGGCTGTAGTATTCTCGAGAACAGCGTCATGCACTCCCATGCGTCCACCCCAGTTAATCATCACAACTGCATGCAACAAAACTGAAAACAGCATAAACATCATCCAGGGTTCGACTTTTCTATTTAACATCATCATATCAACCAGCCCCAAACCAGCGAACAACTTGCGCCTGTGTCAATTTACCCGAAACTGCTTTGCGCTGTTGCGCCTGATGAAAATAACTTCTTGGCAACTCACCGTACCATTGAGGATCTATACTGTATCTTAAATACTGTACTGGCTCATCACTGAACACCCATTGAGGCAGCTGATCCAGTCCATAAGTTTTCATCAATTTATTAATTTCCCCAGCCTGGTCTATTGAATCAGTTGAAACCAGCATAATATTTAGCGAAGGATATTGTTTATGCAATTTACCCAGCATTGATAACTCTGTCATACAGGGAGGACAATCAAGCGACCAGAACACCAGCAAATAGGATTCTTGTTTATTATCAGCAACCATTTCCTGGTAGCTATTTTTATCAAATAACTGTAACGATACATCAGCATGTACAACGGACACTGATATTAAGACCATGCAAAAAATAGCCAGCAATCGAAATCTCATATCAATGCCCTGTTACTTTTACAAGGTTAAAACCGGTATCTGACGTTTGCCACTGGATATAAAGCTGATCACCATCTTTGATAAAGAACGGGTAATCCACATTACCTGAAGCAGTTGCCATTTTCTCTGACTTTTGCCAGTTATCACCACCATCTAGAGATTTCTGCAACCAGATACTGTGTTGTTTGCCATCGAATTCCTGCCATACCAGCCAGACCTGGTTTTTGATGGCTTCAATATTTGGATGAGATGCCGTAGCTTTATAATTGCCAAAATTAATTGACTGACTAAAAGTTTTATCCAGTTTGTTATATCTCGCGTAAAACAGGCCTTGACGTTCTGGCGCATTATTAAACCAGGCGAGGTGATAGTCTCCAGATTCATTAATCGACATATCCGGACCATGATGTGGACAGGCATCAATATGCCATTGATCATGACTGACACGAACTACTTCACCCGGCTGATTTTTTCCAGAAAATTTCACCATGGCATGATCTCGTACATTCTCATCAAAAATATGCCGCCAGAACACCACCGGTAGATCATCCCGATCCATATCCATTATTACCCGGCAGCATTCACAACTTTGGTCGGCAATTTTTTTATTGGGCTTAAACGTTTTTCCGCCATCTTCTGACAAAGCGTAATAAACCGCGGCGCCTTTATATTTTTGCTGTTTTTTCTCAGCCTGGTATCGATGACGTTTATCCAGCCAGGCAATGTAAATATCACCATTATTATTAACCCCAAGTGCATCAAATCGATGCCCGGTAAGATCGAGGTTATCATTGACAATTACCGTATCTGAAAAGTTTTTGCCATCCTCTGAATAACTAAAACGAATATTACCGGTAAAACGTTTTTCTAATGGTGTTGTCCAGGATACATAAATACGCCCTTTATTATCCACTGCGACCTTGGGACGATTTTCACCACGCGCCGAAATAGCCTCCGGCACCCTGTTTACAATCAACGGGGCAAAAAAACTTTTACCTTTATCACTTGAACGACTGATATAAACATGACCACCAAAAGACCAGGCAACATACAAATCGCCTTTACGATCAAAAACACCACTGGGAGCGACTGCACATTTTAAGCGAGCAGGTTGTGACACATCGGCACATGTTGCAGGTGATTTTTTTGAAGCATTATGATCCATAGCAGCCATGCTGGAATGAGCATAGCTGACAAGAAATAAAACAAATACAATTAAATTAAAACGTGTCATTAAAATTTATATTCAACGCCTGCATAAACCGTTCTGGGCATGCCCGGTGCAAATTCTGATTTTGCTGGCCCCCAGCCCGCCGGTGTATATTTTGAAGCTGTAGCATAACGCTCATCACCAGCATTGAGTAATCGTGCAAATAATTCAAAGTTTTTATCCACAAAATAGTTTATACGAACATTCAACAGGTTATGACCATCATATATAGTAGTATTAACTGGATCCACACTATTAGCCTGATCCATTAGGTATTCACCCATATGCACCCATTCCAGTTCTGCACGGCCACCCTTCAATACTGCAGGTCGATAATTAATGCGCACATTAGCCAGTGCATCCGGTGCAGACTCTATATCATTACCACTAAAATCTGTACCACTAACAACCCAGTCTTCATAGGTATGCGAGCTACGTGAATAACTCATACCCACAGATAGATCCTGCGTAATTTTTGAATTCATACCAAGCTCGATGCCTTTGTGCAAAGTTTCACCTGCATTAACGGCATAAGTATTACCAGCGCCATCATCATATGACACCAGGTCATCTTTTTTACTCATGTAATACAATGACACTTCGTAATTAAGATCCTGATCAGGCTCACCACGCACACCCACTTCGTAACTGTTAACTTTTACCGCATCCAGGTTTAATGATGCTGCATTAGCACCCGGACGGAATATCTGGCCTTCCGATGGTGCACGGAAGGCATGACGGTATGAAACAAAACCATTAAACCGATCTGTAAAACTATAGGTAGCCCCTAGCTTTGGGCTCAGGTGACTAAAATCGACTTTCGCATCACCAGGACGGTTATAAGTTTTTGTGCTATCAACGCCATGAATATTAACGGTGTAGTCAACCGGCGCACCCGGCATATTATCTTCATAGTCATAAGTCATATTGTCATACCGCAAACCGGCCGTAATACGCAATTTATCTAATGGCGATGTTTCAACATGGACATAAGGCGAAATCCCCTGGTAGGTCACATCATAATCATAGATTTTTTCATCCACCGTATAGGATTCATAAATACGATCCACGTTTCTAACTGCATCAATACTATGTTCAATTCGATTACCTGGCGTGTAATCAATATCCGCACCAATAATTAAACGTGTTCTGTTAGCATCAAAATCCATTCTATATTTCGCTAACAGGCCCACTGAATCACTCTCGGTTTTTAATCGAGTTGGATCATAACTCAATGACCAGTTGGCAATATACTCCATAGTGTTCTGTCTTACATACGGCGTGAGACTAAGCAGTGTTTTACTCGATTCTTTTTCATAAGCACTTGA
>JAOUQA010000312.1 GCA_029879605.1 Gammaproteobacteria bacterium | reverse complement strand
TGTGCAGGTATGGCAGCTGACTTATTTGAAACCTACGCGGTTACGATTATCGCAACCATGTTACTCGGTGGCTTGTTGTTAAAAGACATTGGTGATCTTGCCGTGACTTACCCACTGGTTTTAGGTGGTGTTTCAATTATCGGTTCAATCATCGGTACTTTCTTTGTAAGTACTTCAGATGGTTCAAAAATCATGAATGCCCTTTATAAGGCAACCGGTATTGCTGCTGTTTTCTCAGCGGTCGCATTTTACTTTGTAACCAATAATATGATGGGCGATGTTTCTCTGACACTTGCCAATGGCTCAACTGTTGGTGCAGCAGAGTTCTATTACTCATCACTGATTGGTTTAGCCTTAACGGTGGCCATGATTGTTATTACAGAGTACTACACGGCAACTGAATACAGTCCTGTAAGACACATTGCTGCAGCATCGACCACGGGTGACGGTACTAATGTTATCGCCGGTTTAGGTGTATCAATGCGTTCAACTGCTCTTCCTGTACTTTCAGTATGTGCTTCTATCTGGGGTGCTTATGAACTGGCTGGTTTATATGGTATCGCGATTGCGGCAACGTCAATGTTATCCATGACTGGTATCATTGTTGCACTTGACGCCTACGGTCCTATTACGGATAACGCGGGTGGTATTGCTGAGATGGCAGAACTTCCTGAAGATGTTCGTAATACAACGGATGCATTAGATGCAGTAGGTAATACAACCAAAGCGGTAACTAAAGGTTACGCAATTGGTTCAGCCGGTCTTGCAACGTTAGTGCTGTTTGCTGATTACACGAATACTCTGAGTGCAGCGGGCAAAGTTGTTGCTTTTGACCTGTCTAACCACATGGTCATCATTGGTCTGTTCATCGGTGGGTTGATTCCTTACTTATTCGGTGCAATGGCAATGGAAGCAGTAGGCCGAGCAGCAGGTGATATCGTAAATGAAGTACGTCGCCAGTTCAGAGAAATGCCTGGCATCATGGACCGTACTCAACAGCCTGACTACTCAAAAGCAGTAGACATGCTGACTAAAGCGGCTATCAAGGAAATGATTATTCCTTCACTGTTACCTGTCGCTGTGCCAATTATCGTTGGTTTGACCCTCGGTGCTGAAGCTTTAGGTGGTGTTCTGATTGGTACTATCGTTACTGGTCTGTTCGTTGCAATTTCAATGACGACCGGTGGTGGTGCATGGGATAACGCGAAGAAATATATCGAAGACGGTAACCATGGTGGTAAAGGTTCTGATGCACACAAAGCTGCAGTAACCGGTGATACTGTAGGTGACCCGTACAAAGATACAGCGGGCCCTGCAATCAACCCACTGATCAAGATTATGAATATCGTGGCCTTATTAATCGTGCCATTACTTTAAGATATTTAAATCTTTAGAATGAAATAAAGGGGCTTTTTAGCCCCTTTATTTTTTTTACATTTCTATAAATACTACGGATACTCATCTCAATAGCCATAGTCTAAAAATACAGTTTCCCGTTAACTCGCAGGAAGTATTTTATTGAGTTTAGCGGTAATTTAAGTAAATCAAGCAGCCCCTTACTCGATCACCTGAGGACCTAAGACACGTAATACTTCATCAACCGTAATAAGGCCAAGATTAACTTTTCTAGCAGCATCATGAACTAATGAATTCATAATATTATCTGCAGCCTTTGATAACTCAAGCACACTGGCTTCAGAAGAAATCAGGTCGCGAAGATGGTCATCAAGCACCAGTACTTCATGTATTGCCATACGTCCCTGGTAACCTGTATGCGAACATTTACGACAGCCTGTCCCGTGGAATGTTTTAATTTCAGTTGATGTAAAATCGGGTCCAAGGCTATGCAATATTTCAGAATCCATCTCGACCGGTTCACGACAGTCCTGGCATATTTTTCTTACCAGGCGTTGCGCAATAACTGCTTCTAATGCTGAGGCAACAATGTATGGTTTTACTCCAAGATCAAGAAGGCGTGCGATGGTAGCGATTGCAGAGTTAGTATGTAGTGTTGAGTAAACAAGATGCCCGGTCAAAGCAGCATGAAAAGTGACTTCTGCCGTAGCCAGGTCACGAATTTCCCCCAGTAAGATCACATCCGGATCCTGTCTTAATATAGCCCTTAAAACAGTCGGAAAATCCATCCCGTACTTTTCTTTAACCATCACCTGGCCGGCCATATCCATGTAATACTCGACCGGGTCTTCAATCGTTACATAGTTTTTTTCAGGCGTGGCATCATGTTGCAACATGGAATACAAGGTGGTTGTTTTACCACTTCCCGTAGGCCCGGTGGCCAGAATAATTCCCTGTGGTTTTTTTATTACTTTGGAAAGTTTTTTAAATTCTGCCGGCCCAAGACCAAGTTGGTCAATATTATGTACAGTGGCATTACGATCAAGTATACGCATGACCACTTTTTCACCATTAATGGTGGGGAGTGTTGATATACGTAAATCAATTATTCGCATAGGCGTCTTAACTGTAATGCGTCCATCCTGAGGTTTACGCCTTTCAGTAATATCCAACTCAGACATAACCTTAATTCGAGATATTAATGATAGATGTAAATTATGTGGTATCTGAATTTTATCAGTTAGAATTCCATCAATACGATAACGCACGACAACCGATTTTATTTTAGGATGAATGTGTATATCACTTGCACCAAGACGTATGGCTTCCAGGACAATGACGTTGACCAGCCGTATTGCAGGTGGCTCGTCAGTACTCCGTAACAGTTCTTCCATACTAAGATCATCATCATCTTCAATGACAATCTCGATACCATCAATGGGATCAGTACTAGAAACCAGGGTTTCCAGTTCTTCAAAATCTACATTTTCACCATAGACTTCGGTAATTTTATCGGTAATATCATTTGCATTTGCCATGACCGCCTGTATTTCCAGGCCTATCGTAAAACGTAAATCATCAATCAGTCCCATGTCCATAGGATCTGCCATGACCATCATTAGACGTCTATTTTCCTGTTTTAAAGGTAATACAAGCTGTTTTTCACAAAATGACCTGGGAACAAGGGAGAGAACAGCCTGGTCAATCTGAAATTCTGCCAGCGATACTTCTTCAATCATCAGGTCAGTTTTTAGTAGTCTCCTGATCTCTTTTTCTGCCACCCATTCTCTCTCAAGCAGTATTTTAATCGTGGGCGTTTTTTTTGATTGTTGTATCTTATATATTTCCTGAACCTGCTTATCATTTAACAGGTTTCGTTTATGTAACATGATTGCAAGCTGACTACGGTTACTAACCGCAAGTTTTGATAATGATGAAATTTCTTTTGCCTTATCA
>JAOUQA010000311.1 GCA_029879605.1 Gammaproteobacteria bacterium | reverse complement strand
TGAAATAATGAAAAATCTGCGTCTTCACCCGATGCAGTACTTACTGGTAGGTATGGCGCTGACATTCTTCTATTTATTGCTGATTTCATTGTCTGAGCATATTGAATTTATTAATGCCTATATGATTTCTACACTGGCCAGTGTAATTGTAATATCCATATACATAAGCGCGGTCATCAAAAGTCGTATTCGTGCAACTGGTTTTGCGACAATGTTATCATTGTTATATGGTATGTTGTACGTGATCCTTGTGTCAGAAGACAATGCATTATTGATGGGTAGCGTGTTGTTCTTCTCAATCCTGACATTAGTCATGATGGTGACTCGTAAGCTGGACTGGTACAAGGTAACGGATGACCTGGCAAACCAGGCTGTATTAAAAACTAACGGTGTGACTACTGCATAGTTATTGATGATAAATGATAGCAGATCATATTCCTGTATGGTTCGGGGGTGTGGTCTGCTTTTCTACGTTAGTAGTGTTATAAGTGAATAAAGATTACTGTAATCAGTTATGTGTCGGAAAATTATATGGCGCTTATCTTGTTAAGCCGGTTTATTTTTAATCAGCATTTTTGTCATATGCAGGCGAGTTGCTGCATCTTCTGTAATAGTATGAAATAAATGATGGGGGCTGGTAGATTTTTCGATAATCATATCCAGGTCATCATGACATTCACGGTAATAATCCAGTAGTTTCAGGTCAAACCTGTGTAGTGCCTGGGTTAATGGGTCTTTGGCCTGGCGTTGTCTTATTGTTTCAATTCCTTCTTCAAAAATATTTCCCAGGCAGATATGGACTGCTGAAAATAATGTTGCCCAGCCGTTAAACCAGAACATCATATCTTTATCAAATGTTTCTCCACCACTGCCTTCACCATTGAGTAGTCGTAGTAGTAAATCACGTTCATTCACGGTTTCATGTAGTTCCATGGTATTGGCGCGGCCATAAGCATCAATGGTGCTGCTGGTGAAGAGCAGGGGTGTATCAGGGTATTTGTCTAATACAAAACTGGCATCTTTAATTAACTGTGCTGGTTGATCTGGTTGCAGCGGGTTGCGTTTCAGGCGAGAAGATGGTGCTGTAGAGATTATTTCAACCTGGTGACCGCGTCGTCCAAGTTCGAGTGCCAGTCGGGCAAAAACCCCTTTTTTAAATAAATCCATTGAGAAATTCAGGTGGCCCTGTTTATGCAATAAACATAATTGAATTTCATCTGCATACCTGGGGGCGGCTTCAACAATGTTAGCAATTTTTGTAACAGGTATACGTTCTTTTAGCTGGCCTTTTCTATCAACAATTACTTCCTGGTGAAATTCATCGAAACTGATTTGTAATATGATTTTGGCCTTTGACCAGTTTACCGGGCGACGACGAATGGCCCTGGCCATGGAGTTAAGAACGTCGTTGGTTGCTTTGCGATTATTCGCAAAATCGCCATTTAACAAAATAGCAAATGTTGAGATACTTGGCATGCTGGCAATAGCATGATAAAAGTGATCAAGGTGCTGGGTTAAATCACCACCGGTAAACAAAACAGATGTTGTCAGTTGATTGACTGTTTTAAACAGCTCATCTGGCTTGTCAGTATTTTTCATTAGCGGGCGAAAAATAAACATACAGTGACGACAGGTCTGTGGGCATCCCATAGCAGGTATTAAAGCTGCTTTGTTATACATTGCTGGAATTTCTAAATCTGGAAGGCTATCTACCAGTGCCAACCGCTGCTTATCTTCTTCTCCAAGCATATCTGCATAACGTTGTTTCTCTTCCCTGGCAAGGTCTTTATAGGCAATGGTAATGTCCTGGGTGAACAGTCCAAGCTGGTTCCATGTATTTAAAATATACTGGGCCAGCTGGTCTGCTGAATCCAGATGCTGCAGGAGAGAGAATAAATACTGTTGCTGTAGCTGGGGCTCGCCCTGATAGTTTTGCCAGTAGTGGATATAATTCTCTATGAAATCAACATTTGATTGACTATTTAAGAGGAGTCCCATTAAAAAACCCTGCGGTCCCTGGCTGAAGCCGGATAGTATTTCCGCCTGGTAGTCTTTGTAAACGGTATTTTGTAGCCAGTGCCATGCATATACATAGCTCAGAAGAAAATGCAGCTGTTCTATTTCATTCGGCTTGCAATCTATTTTAACAAGCATTTGCTGCATATCACCACGAGTGAGACGATTGATTTCAGTTTTGAAGCGCTGGCGCATATTGATTATAAATGCCTGCCGAATATCGTTCTGTGCCTCGGGGCTGATATCGATTTCGCTTGAGGGGCGGCCTGACTGGATGGTAATACTGCGATTCATGGCTGGAAAATGTAGCACATCTTAACTTAAAATTAACCCCTGTTTTTAGCTGATATCACCATACTGTTTAATAATTTTTGATTAAAGTATCTATGTGGTAGGATATGCCAGATATAGCTATTAATTGTCTTATTAGGCAATCCTGTCTTTTTGCTATGAAATGAATACTCCGAGTTTTACGATAACATAATTATTGTTTAAGTTAGGTCATAATTTATGAATTTTATAAAATTAATTTTTGTTACGATTGCTTTATCTCTGCCTCAATTATCACTTGCAGGCTGGGGTGATTTTGTAAATGATGTAAAACAGACAATAAAAGAAAAAACAGGTGCCGATACTTCTTCGAATTTATCTGATGAAACAATTGTCAAAGGTCTGAAACAGGCGCTGAATCAGGGCGTTGATAAATCTGTCAGGCAACTGGGTAAAGCCAATGGTTTTTTAAAAGATCCACAGGTAAAAATACCCATGCCAAAATCCCTGAAAAAAGTTGATAAAGGCCTGCGCAAGATGGGACAGGAGAAAGTAGCGGATAAATTTATTAGCACCATGAATCATGCTGCTGAAAAGGCAGTGCCAGGTACTGTAGATATTCTTGTTGGAGCTGTTAAGGCAATGACGGTAAAGGATGCTGTTAATATATTAAAAGGGGATGATGATGCGGCTACGCAATATTTTAAGCGTACCAGCACTCCAAAGTTGCGTGTAGCGATAAAACCGGTGGTGCAGAAATCCACTAGTTCTGTGGGTTTAACAGATTCGTATAAGAAAATGATTTCTAAAGCTGGTTTTTTATCTAAATATATTGATCACGATAGCCTGGATATTGATCAGTATATTACTGATCGGGCAATAGATGGTTTATTTATTAAAATCGCGCTTGAAGAAAAACGTATACGTCAGGATCCAGTGGCGCGTACAACGGATATTTTAAAACAGGTTTTTGGTAATTAATTAATATTAAATTGAGGTGAAGCATGACCTGGACTGTGTATTTATCGG
>JAOUQA010000310.1 GCA_029879605.1 Gammaproteobacteria bacterium | reverse complement strand
TGTTCAGATTATTGAAATTGATATGCCCGGTATCGAGGATTATCTCCAGGCCATGAAACATGCGGATCAGAAAGCCGAAGAAATACTGGGTGATTACATGCTGTTGTCCTGGTATGACAGGGATCGGGATTTTGAGTCACCACAGCATGCCAGTGAATGCCACCAGGATAGCGCGGTGCCGGGTTACGTGGATTACGGTATATATCACGGTGCCACACTCAAGATCGACTTTGAACAGGGACGGTTTGTGTTTTTCTATATGCCGGTTGATCTGTAATTAATGACTATGCCGTTGCTGACGCTGGCTGCCCTGTAGTTGTCTTGATGTCTGTTTACCCTTATCCGTACTAAATTTCGGTTGTCCCTTGATGCCCGAGGCTTCAAAGTCTATTAGTAATTTTTCCTCAACTAATTTTTCGTCGATAGTTAAACACCGGGTCATTCCCAGGTAAAGCAGTCTGAATAAACGTTCCAGGGAAAACTTGTGGGTTTGAGCTGTTTCTTCATACAACCAGTCACTGAGCTGGAGAAAATTCTCGAACGGGGTTATACCAAAAATAAGTTCTCTGGTGTTATTGAATCGGCCATTATTAATAATAATGTCCCAGTAACGGGCAAAACGATTGAGCCGTTGCATGGTTTTAAAGTCAATGTCACGGTTGCTTAAAATCGTATAAGGCGGCTGTGGATTAAAAACCATTTTGTATTCATCAGTGTGACGAATAATCGGCGTGCCTCTCAGGCGTTTTAATATGCCGACCTGTATTTCATCAGGGTTTATTTTTATCAGTTTATTAAATCCCCTGGCAAATGTTTCCAGGTCTTCACCGGGCAGGCCAATGATTAAATCCGCATGGATATGGGCATGGCTGTGATGTTTAAGCCAGCTAATATTATCCCCGGTTTTCTGGTTGTCCTGCTTTCTGCTGATTCGCTCCTGCACGCCTGGATCGAGGCTCTGAATGCCGATTTCAAATTGCAGGCTGTGGGGTGGGAATTTTTCAATAGTGGCTTTGAGCCTGTCGGGTAAATGGTCTGGGATAAGTTCAAAATGTAAAAAAATAGTTTCATCATTTTTGTTAAGAAAGAACTCCATTATTTTAATGCTGGATTCTATTTTTAAATTAAATGTACGATCGACAAATTTAAAATGCCTGACTCCACGCTGATATAATGTTTCCATCTGCTGTAGAAAAAGATCGAGATCAAACGGGTAAACCGTTTTGTCTAATGCTGACAGGCAAAATTCACATTTAAACGGGCAGCCGCGTGAGGCTTCGACGTATATGATACGGCTGGCTATATCTTCATCATTGTAGTAATCGTAGGGCAGTTTTATTTCGTCCAGTTTGAAAGGCAGTGGCTGGATGATTTTGTTAAAGGGTTTTTTGCCTGATAGCAGGGTTGAACAGGTTTCTCTAAAAGCAATATCTGCCGTGCCATTAATTACATAATCTGCTAATTCAACAATTTTCTGTTGTTCATGTTCATAACTCACTTCCGGGCCGCCAAGAATAATAATAATTTCCGGTGCGATGGTTTTAATCAGTTCGATAATCTGTAAGGTCTGGTGGGCATTCCATATATACACGCCGAAGCCAATTATTTTTGGTTGCTGAGAAACCAGGTCTTCAGCAATATCCAGTGGGCGTGAATTAATATTATATTCGAGCAGTTTTGTTTGCGACTGTAATTCATTCATGTTCGCCATCAGGTAACGGAGCCCTAATGATGAATGAATGTAGCGCGCATTCAGGGTGGTTAAGATAATGGCGGGTGTAAGAAGGGGTTTCAGATTATGTATCTGGCTCATTCTTAAAAATTATACAGTGAGTCAGCCAGCGGGTGAACCTGTGTTATGCCTGGCTCGACAGATAAAGTATGCCCATGCCATGAGTAATAGTATGACTGGACTAATACTGCCTGTAGCACCGGCCTGTTTATGATTGTTAGCCGGGGCGGAACCAATGCCACTGTTTATATAGCTGATAATACCATTGGCCAGTCCGTCGGCATCACCGGGGCCGCCATCGGTTACTCGAATACTGATCTGGGTACGATCAGCACTAAATTGAGCCTGTTCCGAAGTTTCTGCCCAGCCGTTGACGGTGTATGTCAGGTTATCAAAGTCCCGGGAGCCGCTATTATCCACCCAGCCATTGGTGTCGATATACTGGTATAAATCGAAGCCATCAGCTATTGGTTCAGGGTAGTAAAGTATTATTTCAACCGTATCACCGGGGTTGCTGGTGATAACTTCAAGATCGACCAGGTCATAGGGGAAGCTGGCAGGTCGGTCACTGGTATCGGTAATTACATCCGGGCTGAACGGCTGTATTAAATTGAAAGTTGCTGTATTTGCCGGGTCCGTTGAGTCAAGGCTGATGGCCATTTCTTCACTGTTGTTACTGTAGAAGCTGATGGCCGTTTCAGGGTAGGTGGTGGTTATCCCGTTATCAATCAGGGTAATACTGGTGGTTGCTGTTGCAAACAGGCCATTTGAATCTGTGGCGACTAATTCAAAATCCAGCACCATGCCGCTTTCTGCTGGACTTATGGGTGGCAGAGTAAAGTTGATATATTCCTGGTCGTTAATGGGCAGGCTTATACAGGTCGTTGCACAGTTAATCTGTCGCCATTGCATGCTGGCAATATCGTTATTCGGGTCAGTGACCAGACCGTGAAGATAAATTGTTTCCCCTTCGAGAAAAGTCTGGGGAATACCCGCATCTACAACCGGCGGTAAATTCGCCAGGGTCAGGCTAACTATGGCAGTGTTGCTAACCGCAGGCTCATTGCCGGTGACCATGAGCTGGATATCAACAGTGCTTCCAGGGCTATCGGGTGTAGTAAAACTGAACTGGTTGGTATTGCCGATGCCTGGATTGATAATGGTCGGGCCAGCTGCCTGGGACCAGCTATAGGAGGTAATATTCCCATCCGGATCGGATGAAAAATTACCATAAAGGGTAACCTGAGTATTATTTGCGATGGCGCTGATCACAGTACCAGAGGCATCGGTGATTAGAGCGATGGGTGGATTGTCCAGGTTATTCACTGTGATTACTACATTATCAGTTGCCTGCAAACCCTGGCTATCTGATACGGTTAACTGGAAGCTAAGGGTATCACCATCAATCGTGACTTCAGGTGTTGTAAAACTGGGAGTTGCTGTACCAGGGCCTGTGAGAGTCACAGGAGTGCCTGATGTTTGCTGCCACAGGTAGCTGCTGGGAAGTCCATCTTCTAAATCAGACGACAATGTACCATCCAGATTAACCAGGCTGTTTTCATTGACTACCTGGTCTGTCCCCGCATTGG
>JAOUQA010000309.1 GCA_029879605.1 Gammaproteobacteria bacterium | reverse complement strand
TGTTTCCCATTGGTGAAAGTATGGCCGATGCTTTTGCACGTAAGGGTAGTGTCATGTGGCTGTTAATTTTTGCCTTTGCGCTGGGTTTTGGTACCACGGTTGCGGAACCCGCCCTGATTGCGGTGGCCTCTGAGGCCTCCAGGATGGCAGCCAGTGGTGGCATGATAGAAAATACACAGCAAGCCATGGATGATTACGCTTTTGGCTTACGCATGACGGTGGCGGTCTCAGTGGGATTTGCCATTTTAATAGGCTGTTTCAGGATTCTTAAAGGCTGGCCATTACACTACATGATTATCGGGGGCTATGTTCTGGTGGTTATCATGACTATGTTTGCGCCCAGGGAAATCATTGGTATTGCTTATGATTCCGGGGGTGTTACCACCTCGACTATCACCGTGCCCCTGGTCACTGCACTGGGTGTGGGCCTGGCATCGGCGATTAAGGGACGTAACCCAATGAGTGATGGTTTTGGTTTGATCGCCTTTGCTTCATTGACACCGATGATATTTGTCATGATCTACGGGATACTGAGCTGATGGCTATTTTGTCAGAGCTGCTGCAAACATTGCTTGCGACTTTAAGGGATGTCGTTCCAATAGTTGTGATTATTTTCGGTTTTCAGTTCCTGGTTATTCGTAAACCTGTTCCAAATTTTCGACGCGTGTTAATCGGTTTTGTTTATGTGCTGCTGGGTTTGACCCTGTTTTTAGTTGGCCTGGAAAAAGCCCTGTTCCCATTGGGAAGACTAATGGCCAATCAGTTAACCAATCCAGCATTTATATATGATGGTCTGGAAGTAGTTAAACAAACAGTGCATTGGGCGGATTATTACTGGGTGTACATTTTCGCTTTCAGTATAGGCTTTAGTACTGCGATTGCTGAGCCGAGCCTGATTGCGGTGGCGATTAAGGCTAATGAAGTGTCGGGTGGCGCCATTGGTGTCTGGGGATTAAGAATTGCTGTGGCTTTAGGTGTGGCTATGGGTATTTCCCTGGGTAGTTTTCGTATAATTACGGGACAGCCTATTCATTACTTCATCATTGTCTGTTACATCATCGTGGTTATTCAAACCTATTTTGCACCTAAAATTATTGTGCCACTTGCTTATGATTCAGGTGGTGTCAGTACTTCGACCGTCACCGTACCAATAGTGGCTGCGCTGGGTCTGGGCCTGGCGGAACATGTGCCTGGACGCAATGTTTTAATTGATGGTTTTGGCTTAATTGCATTTGCCTGTTTATTTCCGATGATAACTGTAATGGCGTATGCAAAAATTTCTGAGCTTCGTTCGATGAAACAGAAGAAACAAAGATCAATAGAGAGTTCATGAGTGCCTGGATTTTTATGGGAGAGAAAATATGCATTTTAAATTAATTATTGCATTTGTAGATGATGCAAAAACAGATAAAGTGATGGCTGCTGCGCGAGAAGCGGGTGCAACGGGAGCAACTGTTATTAGTAATGCCCGGGGAGAGGGGCTGGAAAGAACCAAAACATTTCTGGGTTTGTCCCTGGAAACGCAAAGGGATGTGTTGTTGTTTTTAGTTGAAGAGCATTTAAGTCGGCATATTCTTGAAAAGATTGGTGATGTCGGTGGTTTTGATAAAGACATAGGTACCGGTATTGCCATTCAAATAGATGTAGAAGATGCGGTGGGTGTTGCCCACCAGGTTGAGAAACTGGTGAGTGTTGTGGAGGATGAGTTATGAGTGAAAAAATACTGGTAAGAGTTCGTGATGTGATGAAAAAAGAATTCGATATGGTAGATGGCAAGATGACCGTTATGGATGTTTTGAAAGCCATGAAACATATTGAAACAAAGTCATTAATGGTTCAAAAACGTCATGAGGATGATGAATATGGCATGGTGATGCTTTCAGATATTGCCAAGCAGGTACTGGCAAAAGACCGTTCACCGGAGCGTGTGAATATTTATGAAATTATGTCCAAGCCAGTTGTTAGTGTCAGGCCGGGTATGGATATACGTTATTGTGCCCGCCTGTTTGAACGTTTTGGTCTATCTCGGGCACCGGTGATTGATGGTGGTGAGGTGGTTGGTATCGTAAGTTATACCGATATGGTTTTACACGGCCTGGTGGAAATTGATTAGCTGTTATCGATCAGGTCCGCAGCATCCACGGTGTTATTCAGTAACACTGCGACTGTCATCGGGCCAACACCACCAGGTACGGGGGTAATCCAGGCGGCATTTTCAGCGGCAGTCTCATAATCTACATCACCAACCAGTCGACCATCATCCAGCCGGTTGATTCCTACATCAATGACGGTTGCCCCTGGTTTGATCCATTCACCTTTAACCAGTCCTGGCTTACCAACGGCCACGACAACTATATCTGAGCGGCGTACGTGGTCTTCGAGATCTGATGTGAATCGATGGGTAATGGTAACGGTTGCACCTGCAAGTAACAGTTCCAGGCCGGCAGGTCGTCCTACATGATTCGATGCCCCTACAATAACAGCATTTCTGCCTTTATAAGGTTCACTGGTTGAATCCAGCAATAGTTTTACGCCATAGGGAGTACAGGAACGCAGGGCCGGTTTTCTCTGAGCCAGTCGACCCAGGTTAAAGGGGTGGAAGCCATCTACATCCTTACTGGGGTGGATGCGCTCGATGACTTCATCCTGGTTCATGCCTTCCGGTAAAGGAAACTGTACCAGGATGCCATGAATCTCGTCATCAGCATTGAGTTTATCAATGAGCTGGTTGAGTTCTTCCTGGCTTGTATCTGCAGGGAGATCATAGGCTTTTGAGATAATACCGGTTTCTTCACAGCCCCGTCGCTTATTTCGTACATAGACTTCAGACGCCGGGTCATTGCCTACCAGGATGACCGCCAGGCCGGGAGATTTCAGGCCTTTATCCAGTCGTTGTTGAACACGTTGTTTAATACGGGTTCGCAGGTCAGCGGCAATCTGTTTACCATCTATGATTTTGGCGGGCATGGTGTAAAATTCCTCTCAATGAAGGCGGTGGATTTTCTCATGGTCTATAGGGATACTACAAGGGGCAGACAGCTAGATTGGCCTGTCTGGATAGTTGACCTTGGCGGCGCAGACAAGTAATATCCGCATTCCTCGCGATAGCGGGCTGTACAGGGTTTAGATTAGCTGGATTGTGTACATAGAGGTTAGTAGTAAACATCGGGTATAGCGCAGTCAAGCAAGCCAGCTACTCGCAGGCGCTTAAAGTGCAGCTCGTTACAGGGATTTAATTGTAGAAAAATTCGGGGTATAGCGCAGTCTGGTAGCGCGCCTGCTTTGGGAGCAGGATGTCGGGAGTTCGAATCTCTCTACCCCG
>JAOUQA010000308.1 GCA_029879605.1 Gammaproteobacteria bacterium | reverse complement strand
CCAATGAAAGCTGGTCTTATTTTTTGCCGAGTATTATTGGGGCAATGGTATGGCCATGGGTATTTTCTTTATTGAGACATATTCGTCGGCAGAATATGTAATCAGGTAGTATTTAAAGCAGAATGATCTCCCTTAAACAAAAACTTGCTGAATATGGTTTCGAATCCAGGGAATCCTACGATTACGCGGTTCATTGTCTACTGGAAAATCCGGTTGAAACAGTTCGTTGTCTTAATGTTGATGGGGATCCCGGGCGGCGGAAAACAGCTTTTGCCCATGCCCTTGCCCAGGCGCTTGGTTATGAGCAGGTTTTATATTTTGAGTTTGGCGTGGAAAAGCCTGTACCTCAGGTTATCCGTGTTCATGAAGGTGAAGAATTACCCGATGAGCCGCCAACACTGCCTTTTGACAGAATAATGACAGAGGCCTGTGCGCTTAGTGAAGCTGAAAAGACCATTCTAATTCTTGATCAGTTACATAAAGCTGAATTTCAGCAGCATATCCGGTTGTACGAGTTCACCAGGAAAAAAGTATGGGCTTATTCAGATGTGAAATTCCATGCAAATAGTAATAATCTGATGTTATTTCTTGTTTCTAACGAGGTTTTGTATCATTCGTTACAGCAAAATAGCTTTCGTGTCTGGATCAGTGCCGAAGGCCCAGAAGCAATGGTTATACAGCCACAAGATCTGGATCTGGATGAGTCAAGTCGAGAATGGCTGGAGCCATTGAATAAGTTATTGATTGAGTTGGGATTATCGCCCGCAATTTCAGAATACAAAAAGCTGGCTTATGATATTGAATCTCATGTCCGTACTGAAGAACAGTTAAGAGTATCTATTTTTGGCTGGCTGGAGAATGTTGATCGTAGCCGATTGTATAGTCGATCCATGCAACCGCATGTTGACAGGGTGATGGGGGCTATTGAGTCAGGTATGGGTATTCAGGAAGAAATTGAGTTGAGTTCAGGTAATTAGGGTTAAATTTCCCAAATTTAACGAAAATAATAGCCTTTTATCTAATAAATCATGAAAAATACTAGCAGATTAAGCTAGAAGCTTGCCAATTATCATAATTTCTTGCTATAAATATCAAGTAGAGTAGGGTGAAAATATCCATTGTTCAGGGCAAATTTCGGTTTTTGGGCTAATACTGTTATACGGAACAGTGGTTATTATCTAAATAAATTACTACTCACTAATAAGCTGTTGATTTTGTGAATTGAATAACAGTGAATTAGGTAAATGATAAATAGAATCTAAATGTCGGAGTTAAAAGTCTATGTCGGTTATGCAAAATAATATTCAGCAGAAACACCTGGAGCAACGTGATTTACGTGATGTGTCCAGTACTGCTCGGCTATTTCGTTTTAACCGTCCAGTCTATATGACCAGTTCTGTATGGCATGATTGTGTTGAGTTAATGGATCATAATGGTAAAACCATTGATGAACTGGCCGTCTTGCAGAGACTAAGGCATGTGCTATTTATGGCGTCAAGCGCGTTACACGGCAGAATCAATAACCTGGAATGTGAATTTACGATTCATCGAGTACCTAATGATGGGCGTACCAGGCATCCAGAAGTTACAAATTTGAAGCTGGTAGCGCATAAGGATCAGTTTAATCAGCCCGTGATAACAATTAAGCAATTTGATGAATAATCTATCGGCAAATGGTGATATGTTTCCAGAAGATCATTATCAACTAGAAGCAAATTACAGACCTGACCTCAGGGATGTAACCAGTACTGCCAGATTGTTTAATTTCAAGCGTCCTGTGTACATGTCTGATGAAGTATGGAATGACTGTGTAGATCTGCGAGCTATAGGTAATGAATCTTATGATGAACTGGCTGTATTACAGCGTTTACGTCATATATTATTCATGGCAGCAAGTGTCTTACGTGGACGAGTTGAAGACCTGCAATATAACTTCCGTATATACCGCGTGCCAAATAAACCCATGGAATCACGTCGGCCTGAGCCTGTTGATTTACTTTTGATTGCTCATAAAGATGAATTTAACAGGCCTGTAATTACTATACAGTTTCCCGCTGAATAATTGTTAAAACTGATGGAGTAGTAGCTATACCTGGGCTGTGAAGGCAGCATGCGGAGAACTGTGATTTCCGAGAGAAGAGGCTATGTTAAAACATTGGTTTACCTCAAAAAAAGCAAACAATGAACACGCCATTGAAGTTGATGAGCGATTACGTTCCTGCAGTGTCCTTATTGTAGATGATTCCAGGACCCAGCTGTTTGCAATGGCTAAAATGCTTAAGAGTGTTGGTATTGCTACGCATACGGCTGAAAATGGCAAGCAGGGAATATTGATGGCAAGGCATGTAAAGCCAGACCTGATTTTAATGGATATTGTTATGCCTGAGTTAAATGGGTTTCAGGCAACTCGACACCTGGTTCGTCAACCAGATACTTGTCATATACCGATTATTATTGTTAGTGGCTCAAACCAGGAGTCAGATAAAGCCTGGGGTCTTAAACTTGGTGCCAGGGATTATATCGCCAAGCCTGTCAATAAGGCTGAATTAATTACCAAGGTTCATTTTTGGCTCAATAGCGATTCTGCTTTAGCTGGAAAGAGTGTTGATAATTTAAATATGCTGAATACAGTTCAGGCGATTTGACCTGGTTAGTTGCAGGAAAATCTATTTATCAAAAATAAGTAGCAGGTAATCGTTTAAAGGTAGTATGTCGTTGTTGTCATGACTCTGGACATGGCCTGCATAATCTTTTTGACGGGCCATGGCAATTCGGCTCCACCACCCTCCAGGGCAACAGTAGCATGGTGAGCTTCATCTTCTTTCATCTGTTCTAAAATAGCCCGACTGCGGGAATCATTTACAGGTAATTTTTCCAGGTGCTGATCCAGGTGTTTAATTACCTGGTGTTCAGTTTCAGCTACAAAGCCCAGGCTCCATTTGTCACCTATAGCACCGGCAAAAGCCCCAATGGCAAAAGAACCGGCATACCAGATCGGGTTAAGCACACTTTTATGACTTCCCAGGTCATGCAGGCGCTTTTCCGTCCATGCCAGGTGATCATTCTCTTCAAGAGCAGCTCGTTCCATGCTGGCACGAACCTCGTCAAGGCGAGCCGTCAGCGCCTGACCCTGGTACAGGGCCTGGGCAGATACTTCCCCTGAGTGATTAACGCGCATAAGCCCGGCTGAATGGCTACGCTCAATGTCATTCAGGGTCGATTCAGTCATGCCTTCAGAAGGGTCAGGTCGTTCAGTTATCACAGGTTTGCCCAGTACGGTTCTCAGGGCATGATCAGCCTGTGAAATCCAGAGATCAAAGGCG
>JAOUQA010000307.1 GCA_029879605.1 Gammaproteobacteria bacterium | reverse complement strand
ACAGCTGATTAATGCTGAATCAGACGATGAAATTGCACTGTTAAAAAGCACATCGGAAGGTTTATCGGTCATCGCTTACGGCCTGAACTGGCAGGCAGGCGATAATATTGTGATCGCGGCTGAAGAATTCCCATCGAATCGCATCGTCTGGGAATCATTAAAACCCCTGGGCGTCACTATCAAACTGGTCAATCTTTCTGCCAGCGATAACCCTGAACAGGCTTTAATCGACCAGTTTGATGAAAATACCCGCTTGCTCAGTATCAGCAGTGTTCAGTATACCAGCGGGCTGCGTCTCAAACTTGAAACACTCGGCGCTGCCTGTAAACAGCGGGATATTTTATTCTGTGTTGATGCTATCCAGCATATTGGCGGACTAAGCTTTGACGTGCAGGCAGCCCAGGCGGATTTTGTGGTAGCGGATGGCCATAAATGGATGCTTGGGCCGGAAGGCCTGGCCCTGTTTTACTGCCGTAAAGCACTTGTTCCCCAACTGTCTTTGCAACAATACGGCTGGCACATGGTGGAAAACCTGGACTTTGATCAAATGAATCAGTGGCAGCCTGCAACCACTGCTCGCCGTTTTGAATGTGGCAGCCCGAATATGACCGGCAGCCATGCCCTGCATGCCAGTGTTGGCCTGCTACTGGACATTGGCATGAATGAAATCGAGCCACGGGTGATTGAAAATGCTCAGTTTTTGATCAATGCATTCAGCGATGATAAAAATATACAGCTACTCAGTGAAACCCGGCGCGGTCGATTTGGTGGTATTGTAACTTTTAGAAAAAACGATGGACATAATGACAAACTTTACCAGCACCTGGTCAGTCAGGGCGTCTTATGTGCACCCAGGGGTGGTGGTATTCGTTTTTCACCCCATTTTCATACTACAAAAGACCAGTTGAAAACTGCGGTTGAGTATGTGAAAAGTTTTTAATTTCAATAAGATTGGCTCATATATCAAAGCATTCTTAAGCGAGAGAAGCTAAACTTAAACAATAAGCCGAGTTCGAATTTAATTCCCTAACCAGGAACGGGAAAAAGAATGTTTTTTAACCCTTTAAGTCGCATCACAAACAGTATCTGGGATAAAGTGATCGATTGGTTATCACATGAAACTGAAGCTAATCAGATGCCCCTGTCTGATTTTGAACGCCTGCGTTATGAAATACGTCCAGGCGATGTCATCCTGGTAGAAGGTCGTTCCCGGGTCAGTGAAATCATCAAAACCATCACCCTGAGCAACTGGACCCATTCAGCATTATATATTGGTCGTTTGCATGATATCGAAGACAAAGCCCTGCGTGAACATGTTGCAAATTTTTATACGGGTGATACCAATGATCCATTGATTATTGAATCACTGCTTGGTGAAGGCACACTGATTGACAGTATTCGCAAGTACAGTGAAGAACATCTACGTATCTGTCGCCCTAACGGCCTGACCCGGCAAGACTCACAAAAAGTCATCGCCTATGCAATCCATCAACTGGGAACTCATTATAACGTCAGGCAGATTCTGGACCTGGCCCGCTTTCTTTTTCCTTATACACTCCTGCCCCGTCGCTGGCGCTCCAGTTTATTTGAACACAATGCAGGTGCACCCACACATAATGTCTGTTCTTCGATGATGGCCGAAGCTTTTGCTTCTGTACATTTTCCTATTCTGCCTGTTCTGCATCGGGATGAAACCGGTAATTTAAAAATGTACAAACGCAACACCAAGTTAATTACCCCGAAAGATTTTGATTACTCCCCCTATTTCGATGTCATCAAATACCCTATCCTTGATTTTGATGAACTTGCGATTTACAGGAAAATGCCCTGGAGTAAAGATGGTGTTATTCTGAATGATCATGATGATGACTTTCTTCAACAGGCTATAAAACAGAATGCTACAGAAGATGAAAATTTAGACGACATAGTTAAAGATCAGGAACTGGATCCAAAACAAGAAAAATCTGCATAGGAGATTTAAATGCTAACCTGGTTCATCATATTTTTATTTGTAATTGGCACTGCCGCTTATTTTCGTATGCCGCAAATAGTATGGAATATTGCTCTTGGTGTAGCACTATTCATTTTTACCTTTACCGGGTATGCCAGCCTGCCAGTGTTAATCATTCTCTGGGCACTGTTCCTTGCTGTCGTCGTGCCAATCAACATGCCACACATAAGGCAAAAATACATATCGGAACCATTGCTGGAATTTATGCGCAATGCCATGCCCAGTATTTCTCAAACAGAACAGGAAGCTCTGGATGCCGGAAAAGTCTGGTGGGAAGCTGAATTATTCAGCGGTGATCCCGATTATGCAAAAATTCGTGACTTACCAGCTCCTGTATTAAGTGATGAAGAACAGGCATTTCTTGATGGCCCGGTAGAAGAACTGTGCAAAATGCTTGATGACTGGACGATTACCCATGAAGATCATGACCTGCCGGAAAATGTCTGGGCTTTCTTAAAGAAAAATAAATTCTTTGCCATGATCATTCCCAAATCCTATGGGGGGCTGGAATTCTCCGCACTGGGTCATTCTACCGTGGTAATGAAAATTGCCGGGCGAAGTATTACAGCCGCAGTAACAGTCATGGTACCTAATTCACTGGGCCCCGGTGAATTACTCATGCGTTACGGCACTGAAGAACAGAAAGATTATTATTTACCTCGCCTGGTCAGTGGTGAAGATATTCCCTGCTTTGCACTCACAGGACCTGAAGCTGGCAGTGATGCTGGCGCCATGCCTGACACAGGTGTTGTATGCCGTGGTGAGTTCGATGGCAAAAAAGATGTACTTGGTATTCGCCTGAACTGGGATAAGCGATATATCACACTCGGCCCTGTTGCCACCCTGCTTGGACTCGCATTTAAATTATATGATCCCGACCAGTTACTCGGTGATGAAGTCAACCTGGGGATTACCCTGGCATTAATAAAAACTGACTTGCCCGGTATTGATATTGGTAACAGGCACTTTGCCAGCAACCACATGTTTATGAATGGCCCTAATCGCGGTAAAGATGTATTCATACCCATCGACTGGATCATTGGCGGAGCTGACTTTGCAGGCAAAGGCTGGATGATGTTAATGAACTGCCTGTCCGAAGGTCGTGCAGTTTCATTACCGGCATTAAGTACCGGTGCAGGTAAATACATATCCCGTTACACAGGCGCATATGCCCGAGTACGCAAACAGTTCAAAATCCCCATTGGCTATTTCGAAGGTGTCGAAGAAGCACTGGCACGTATTGCAGGCCAGGCCTATATCATGGACGCAACCCGCCTGTTAACCCTGGCCGGTCTGGATTCAGGAGAAAGCCCATCTGTTATTTCC
>JAOUQA010000306.1 GCA_029879605.1 Gammaproteobacteria bacterium | reverse complement strand
CTCGGTGCAAGAACCCCTCCAGAGACAAGCAGAAAACAAAGTCAGTTCGACGAATATTTTTCTCACTTAAAGAACCGCTATAGCCAGTGGCTTGAAAACATATTAAATGACCGGAATCGACTGTTTATAATCATACCGCCATTAATACTGGCATTAATAATCAGCCTGCTTTTAATTATTAATGCAAAAGACGTTTTCTTTCCTGACATGGATGAAGGCCGTATTTCTGTTTCCATCACCGCTGATCCCGGCACCAGCCTGAACGAACTGGATCGCGCACTGACACAGATCGAAGAATTCATTCTTAAACAGAAAGATGTGGAAACTGTATTTACCATATCCGGCGGATCTATATTTGGTCGCTCTGAATATATCCGCAGCAATCGCGGCTCAATAAAAGTCCAGCTCAAACCCATGACGGAAAGAAATATCGAAAGCAAGGCATGGGTTACAAAAGTACAGAAAGAAATTAATAATATGAAACTGGCCGGCTTCAAGATACGCATGCGAGTCACCGGCGTCCGCGGTATGCATACTGGCCGTGGTGATGATGATATAAGCCTGCGCATACAGGGCGAGGACATTAACATTCTGAATCAGCTTGGTAGCAAAGTGGTCGAACAAATCAGAGGCATGCCCGGGATTACCAACCTTGAACACAGCTATGAAGAAAAAATTGAAGAACTGGTGATTGATATCGACCGTGAACGTGCCACAGATCTCGGCATTCATGCCAGTGATATTGGTAATGCGCTGAATATCGCATTAAACGGCAAGGTTATTTCTGATTATATTGAAGGTGATCGCCAGTTTGATATTCGTATTCGACTGGATAAAACCATTACCCGGTCAACCGCAGATATTGAAAATATCATTATTAACACCCAGAACAAAAAAACCATCCACATCAGAGATGTAGCCAGGATAGAAGTGCTGCCGACACCCAGTTCAATTAAACGAGACAACCAACGCCGCATTGTCGAAATTTCCGCTTCACTGGCAAAAGATGCAAACCTGCTGGAAGTAATGAACAGTATAAATAAAAAACTGAAAGATTTTCCTTTGCCCAGTGGTTACAGCCTGTACGACGGTGGCTCGCTGGACGCCCTCAGGGAAGGCCAGAGAATTGGACTGATCCTGTTATTACTGGCACTTTTCCTGGTTATAGTTGTCATGGCGGTACAGTATGAGTCATTGAAAAATCCGTTCATCATTTTGCTCGGTGCTTTATTTACTGCGATTGGTATTGCTATCGGCCTTGAAATTATTCTCGAACATCAACTTTCCATGCCGGCAAAAATCGGCATTATCATGCTGGTAGGTATAGTCGTTAATAATTCCATTGTGTTAGTTGAACAAATTGAAATTCAGAAAGAAAAAGGCCAGGCACTATTGAACGCCATACAGGAAGCCGCAAGTCTTAGACTTCGCCCGATACTCATGACTACACTAACAACAGTAATGGGCATGCTACCCCTGGCTATTGGTCTTGGTGAGGGCTCTGAAATGTTGCGCCCAATGGCTACGATCATTGTTTTTGGGCTCAGCTTTGCTATGCTGGTATCTCTGTTTATTATCCCGGTTATCTATATGCTTTTTTACCAGGAGCGTAAATTTGAATAACTGGAATACCCCTGCTGAAGAATCAATAAACTTAAAAGATAACGAAGTACATATCTGGTTATTCCAGTTAAATACGTCACCTCACGCAATAAATAATTTCTACACTTTTTTATCAAACGATGAAAAAAAACGCAGTGAACGACTCATTAATTTCATGCACCGAAAGCGATTTATTTCATTCCATGGATTCATGCGTAGTGTACTGACTCGCTATACATCCACGCCTGAACATAAACTATCATTTAAAACCATTGAAAATGGCAAACCCTGTCTAATCGACAACCACAATAACATACAGTTTAACCTTAGCCATTCACATAATATGGCACTACTTGGCATTTGCAAAAACAATGAAATTGGTGTTGATATAGAACATATCGATCGAGATAATAACTGGCAGGGAATTATCAGGCGTTTTTTCACCCAAACTGAACAACAGAATATTTTCTCGCTACCTGAAGAACGACAGAAACTGGCTTTTTTTGAAACATGGACTCGAAAAGAAGCACACATGAAGGTCACCGGCAAGGGACTTCTTTTATCCCCAACACAATTCACAGTAAGCACGCCACCGGAAAATGCCAGGCTAATTGATTGCCCATACGATACCACTATCAAACCCGAGGACTGGTCTATGCGAGAGATAACAATGCCATCTTCCGCCAGCAACTATTGTGGCTGCCTTTCTCGGCATGGCATTATCACCGAAATTAATCATTATCTATATAAATGACAGTAATCAAAATATTGACAACACTGTTATAACAATCTAAATATGAATTGATGATATTCACAGTTTTATCGATTTGACTTTACCTGGACAAACAATCATTTTATGATTATTTCTCAATCATGAAACACACTGAGAAGAACCCCATGAGATTGATTTTTATACTTTTGTCTTTTTTTTCACTCCAGGCAAATGCATCCAGCACCGATGAACTAGTTAAATTACTTGACAGCAAATTATCAACTTCTACTTCATTTGAAGAAGCAATCACATCAGGCAAGGAACGTGCATGGGTGTGTAAATTCTGTCATGGTGAAGATGGCAACAGCACACGAGACAATATTCCCAATCTTGCCAGCCAGAATCCAAAATACTTATTACGTCAGTTTGAGCTATTCGCCACCAAACAACGGTATGACAAAACAATGACCGAGCTTGCCACCAGCTTAACAGCTGAAGACAGAGTAAATATTATCATCTATTACTCAACTCAATTAGTCAAAAACAGAACCACATCAAACCAGATTTTAAATAACTCAGGAAAGGAAAAGTATAACCTGCAATGCTCATCCTGTCATGGCAATGATGGTTATGGCAAAGAATTACTACCGAGACTTGCAGGTCAATCGAATCAATACCTGATCAACACATTAAATAACTACAAAACAAATCCATCAAAAAGACCTGATTCACCTATGCAGTCTATTGTTACAACACTAGCCAGTCAGGACATAGAGGAACTAGCTGAATACATATCAACAATGAAATAATCAGTCTAGGAACACTGCAAGAGCACTACTGAAATATTGTCCTTGCCACCATTATCATTAGCAGCTGTGATTAACTCATCTACTTTTTGATCTATCGCGCCATCAGTCGAAAGTATGCCTGATATTTCTTCATCGGTTAAACAGTTAGTTAAACCATCTGAACACAATAAATATATATCATTTTCTTCAATACTCACTGTTGACATAATAATATTT
>JAOUQA010000305.1 GCA_029879605.1 Gammaproteobacteria bacterium | reverse complement strand
ATAAATCCTGCCGGGTACGAACCGCCATAACTACTTCTTCCAATGACGCGTTACCAGCCCTCTCACCCAGACCATTAATGGTGCATTCCACCTGGCGTGCACCATTTAATACAGCCGACAAAGAATTAGCCACTGCGAGTCCCAGGTCATTGTGACAATGCACTGAAAATATGGCCTTGTCGGAATTTGGAATACGCTCAATCAGTGTACTAATCAAATTACCAAACTGACTGGGCAGGTTGTAACCCACGGTGTCCGGTATGTTAATAGTAGTGGCACCTGCATCAATGACCGCTTCGATAATACGACACAGAAAATCAGTTTCAGAACGTCCCGCATCTTCAGGAGAAAATTCAACATTGTCGGTAAACTTACGTGCCATTTTGACGGCCGCTACCGCCTGCTCCAGCACCTGGTCTGGCTGCATACGCAATTTCATTTGCATATGAATAGGTGAGGTTGCAATAAAGGTATGAATACGTGAAGAATTAGCACCCTTTAGTGCTTCACCGGCACGGTTAATGTCTTTTTCAAGTGCACGGGCCAGGCCACACACGGTACTGTCTTTGACCGCTTCCGCAACTGCCTGTACGGATTCAAAATCTCCCGGACTGGCTATGGGAAAACCGGCTTCAATGATATCCACCTTCATGCGTTCCAGCGCCTTGGCAATACGCACTTTTTCATCACGGGTCATGGATGCGCCAGGGCTTTGCTCCCCATCACGCAAGGTGGTATCAAAAATAATTAATTTGTCATCTAAACTCATGACTACACTCCGCTATTCGGATTATTCTCTACAATATTTTTGGGTGCGTATTCGCCTCGCCAGGTATGCTGTGTCTGCCCTAAGGCAGTAGCAGAAATAGCGCATGATCAGATAGATGAGAATTTTGAAGCAGACACACAGGTGCATCACTCAGCTGAGTGTTAACCTTGAAAAATTGTATGCTGCGTTGTTTCATAGTATCGATTATCCTGGCAACCTGTTCAGACTATAACGATTCTACTGACTTTTGCCAAGTATCTATTCAGGGCAGGTTGTCGCTAATGGGCAAAACCACTTTTAATCCATCTCTACCGGTTTTTTACGACCAAATTTACGCAGGCGACGCACCACACTTAAAACCGGGCCGGAAAGCGAATAAACAAAGAAAATTGCAAACAGAATCTTGGGCGGATCAATAGAAGCCAGGGCAAGGGCCAGAACAACCACCAGGATAGTCACAAAAGGTACTTTACCCTTGAAATTAATTTCCTTGAAACTGTAAAAGAAAATATTACTGACCATCAGAATACCAGTAAGAATCGTCAGGAAAAACACGGGTATTGCCAGGTCAGAACCTTTAACCCCGGCATCCACCATAACCCAGACAAGACCCATGAGTACTGCAGCCGCTGAAGGACTGGGCAGGCCCTGGAAATAACGTTTATCCGCCAGTCCTACCTGGGTATTAAATCGAGCCAGCCTTAAAGCGGCACAGGCGGTATAAATAAAAGCCGCCAGCCAGCCCAGCTTGCCCCACTGCCAGCCCAGGTCAACCATAGATGACAGGGACCATTCATACATGACCAGTGCCGGTGCCAGGCCAAAAGAAACCATATCTGCCAGACTGTCATATTCTGCCCCAAATGCACTCTGAGTATTGGTCAGGCGTGCAACTCGACCATCAATACCGTCCAGCAACATGGCAATAAATATAGCGATCGCCGCCTGCTCAAAGCGATCATTCATGGCTGCAACAATGCCATAGAAACCAGCAAACAGGGCGGCCGTGGTGAACAGGTTAGGAAGAAGGTAAATACCTCGACGCCTGATCTCTGAATTATTATTCTGGTCTGGTTCCATCATTATGTCTTAAGCAAAAAATTTACGGGTAATTATACGATATTATTTTTCTGACTGATCTAGTTTAACCCAAAAACAATAAAGGGGCTTTACAGCCCCTCTATTTTTCAACAACTAATAACATTTAGTTTTTGGACTTGTCTACGATCTGGTTGGCCTGTATCCAGGGCATCATTTCACGCAATTTGCCACCCACAACTTCAATTGGATGTGCAGCATTATTACGACGACGCGCAGTCATTTCTGGATAATTCGACATACCTTCAAGAATAAATTTCTTCGCATATTCTCCATTTTGAATATTACGTAAAGCTTCACGCATGGCTTTACGACTTTCTTCATTAATAACTTTGTCACCTGTGACATATTCGCCATACTCAGCATTATTTGAAATGGAGTAGTTCATATTGGCGATACCACCTTCAAACATCAGGTCAACAATCAGTTTCAGCTCATGCAGACATTCAAAGTATGCCATCTCTGGTGCATAACCAGCTTCAGTCAGAGTTTCAAAACCCATCTTAACCAGTTCAACTGCGCCACCACAAAGAACAGCCTGTTCGCCAAACAGATCCGTTTCAGTTTCATCCTTGAAAGTCGTTTCAATGATTGCTGTACGACCACCGCCAACACCTGACGCATAAGACAGCGCCAGTTCTTTAGCTTTACCAGAAGCATCCTGGAATACTGCAATTAAATCAGGAACACCACCACCACGAACGAATTCACTACGTACAGTATGACCCGGCGCCTTGGGTGCAATCATGATGACATCAAGATCTTTACGTGGAACGATCTGGTTATAATGAATTGCAAAACCATGGGCAAAAGCAAGGGTCGATCCCTGTTTCAGGTTTGGTTCAATTTCATCCCGGTATAATGTCGACTGAAACTCATCCGGCGTCAGAATCATAACTACATCAGCGGCACTAACTGCATCAGCTACAGATGATACTTTTAAACCTTCATTTTCTGCTTTAGCTGCAGAAGCCGAACCGGCACGCAACGCAACAGTGACATCGACACCTGAATCTTTTAAATTCAAAGCATGGGCATGACCCTGTGAACCATAACCAACGATGGCTACTTTTTTGCTCTTGATGATTGAAAGATCACAATCTTTATCGTAATAAATATTTAAACTCATGTTTATATTCCACTAAGTTAGTAATTCAGTTTTATAGCGTCAGTGATTTCTCACCACGACTAATACCAATTGCGCCAGAACGCACTACTTCATAAATTTTTATACTGGATAATGATGTTATAAATGCATCCAGTTTATCACCGGTACCTGTCAACTCGATGGTATAGGTGGTATCAGTTATATCAATAATATGACCTCGAAAAACATCAGCCAGTCTTTTTACTTCGCTGCGAGCCTCTCCCGTTGCCTGTACCTTGGCCAGCATTAATTCACGTTCGATATGCTCATTCTCAGTTAAATCAATCAATTTCACGACATCGATCAACTTATTGAGCTGTTTCATTATCTGCTCA
>JAOUQA010000304.1 GCA_029879605.1 Gammaproteobacteria bacterium | reverse complement strand
ACTTTTTCAGGCAAGGACGATATTATGTTACTGGAGCCGGATTCTGAATTTTTCCGTTACTTTAATAATGCAAGCGGTAAGAAGTAGTCAATAACAGGTATAGATAAAATTAAATGCCGGGTGATGCTCACCCGGCATTGTTGTGACTGGGCAGGGCAGATATCGTGTGGGATGAGTTTTTCAGGGCAGTAGCGTTGGTTCTGGTAATAGAAGGTATTATGCCATTTATCAGCCCCCATAGCTGGCGTAATACCATGTTGCAGGCCAGCCAGTTACCAGATAAAACATTGCGCATACTGGGCCTGGTGAGTATGTTGTTTGGTGTGTTTTTACTTTATTTAATGAGTTGAGTCGGGTTCAGATGACGACAAACAAACATTGGTTATTACCCCAGGGTATTGAAGAGTCCCTGCCTGCAGAAGCAGCACAACTGGAAGGCCTGCGACGCAGGCTACTGGATATGTATGCATCATGGGGTTACCAGCTGGTAATGCCTCCCTTTATTGAATACATTGAATCCCTGTTAACCGGTACGGGCCATGATCTCGATTTACAGACTTTTAAACTGATTGATCAGTTAACTGGTCGCTCCATGGGTGTGCGTGCGGATATGACGCCACAGGTAGCCCGTATTGATGCTCACCAGTTAAAAGACGATATCCCCAATCGCCTGTGTTACATCGGCACAGTATTACATACTCGTCCTGATGGTTTTGGCGGCAGTCGTAGTCCGTTGCAGGTGGGTGCGGAAATTTATGGACATGCCGGTGTTGAAAGTGATGTTGAAGTTTTATGCTTAATGCTGCAAACATTTGACACCGCTGGACTGAAAGATGTATTTGTTGACCTTGGGCACGTGGGTATTTTTCGTGGCCTGGCACAACAGGCGAAGCTTGGCGCAGAATCAGAAGCAATATTATTTGAAATGCTGCAACGTAAAGCGATTCCTGAAATAGATACCTTCCTGGCAGACGCAAATCTTAACAAAGATGTGAGCAGTATGTTACGTGCCCTGGCTGATCTGCATGGTGATATAACTGTATTGTCAAAAGCAAAAAAAGTATTTGCAAAAGCAGATGCAGCTGTTAAGGATGCACTTGGCTATCTGGAAAATACAGCTAAAAAATTACAGCAACGTATGAATGATGTGCAGTTGCATTTTGACCTGGCTGAGTTGCGTGGCTATCACTACCAGACAGGTATTGTTTTTGCCGCATTTGTTGCGGGTCATGGCCAGGAAATTGCCCGTGGTGGTCGTTATGATGACATTGGTAAAGTATTTGGTCGTGCCAGGGCTGCAACGGGCTTTAGCACTGATTTAAAAAGCCTGGTGAATTTATCAAAAAATATGTATCAGGGTGATTCATTAACTGGTGTGTTTGCACCGGTGAGTGATGATGACGCATTGTACAAAGTAATTGCTGATTTAAGGGCAGAGGGTGAGCGAGTTATCGAAGCTCTGCCTGGCCAGTCGGCAGATGCAACTGCAATGAAATGTGATCGAGTTTTAGTCCAGCGTGATGGACAATGGTTAGTAGAGAAGGCATAAAATTATGGGTAAGAATGTAGTTGTTCTTGGAAGTCAGTGGGGCGATGAGGGTAAAGGTAAAATTGTTGACCTGTTAACTGATCGTGCAGCGGCTGTAGTTCGTTTTCAGGGTGGTCATAACGCAGGCCATACACTGGTTATCGGCGATAAGAAAACCGTGTTGCACCTGGTTCCCTCCGGTATTTTACGTGACAACGTAATGTGCCTGATTGGTAACGGTGTTGTGTTATCACCATCGGCGCTATTTGAAGAAATTGAAATGCTGGAAAAAGAAGGTGTTCCTGCCAGCCAGCGTTTAAAAATTTCTGAAGCCTGTCCATTGATCATGCCATATCATGTTGCACTTGATCAGGCCCGTGAAATCGCCCGTGGTAAAAAAGCCATTGGTACTACCGGTCGTGGTATTGGTCCTGCCTATGAAGATAAAGTTTCACGTCGTGGTTTACGTGTTGGTGATTTACTCGATGCTGAAGCCTTCGCAGAAAAATTAAAAGGTGTGATGGAATATCATAACCATGCGCTGGTGAATTATTTCAAAGCAGAACCGGTTGATTATCAGACAGTACTGGATGAAATCATGGGCATGCGAGATAAAATTATTTCCATGATTGCAGATATTCCGGCAACACTTTACAACCTGCGTAAGGAAGGGCACAACATTATGTTTGAAGGTGCACAGGGTACATTACTGGATATTGACCAGGGTACTTACCCCTATGTGACTTCCTCAAACTGTACTGCCGGTGGTGCCTGTACCGGTTCGGGTGTAGGTCCTCGTGACCTGGATTATATTCTGGGTATTACCAAAGCCTATACGACACGTGTGGGTGCCGGTCCTTTCCCGACTGAGTTATTTGATGATATAGGTCAGTACCTGGGTGAAAAAGGTCATGAATTTGGTGCTACTACCGGACGTAGTCGTCGTTGTGGCTGGTTTGATGGTGTGGCTTTACGTCGAGCAGCCCAGGTGAACAGTATTACGGGTTTATGTATTACTAAACTGGATGTACTGGATGGCCTGGAAAATCTACAGATCTGTACCAGTTATGAATGTGACGGCAAAACCCTCGATCTTCCTCCAGTCGGTGCGGATATGATTGAAAAATGCAAGCCTGTGTATGAGGAAATGCCGGGCTGGAGTGAATCAACCGTAGGTGTGCGTTCGCTGGATGATTTGCCAGCTAATGCCAGGGCCTATTTGAAACGCCTGGAAGAAATAGTCGAAGTACCGGTTGATATTGTTTCCACTGGTCCTGAAAGAGATGAGACGATTGTTCTAAGAAACCCTTATGAATAATAATCGACTTATATCTGCATAAAAACTAACCCCGGATTATTCGGGGTTTTTTTATGGGTCGGTATAAAAGTAGTGATTAAACAGCATAATACATCAAAATCGCTGACACACTGTCTATACTCAGTTAATTATAAAAATTGAAGCCAGTAATCAGATTACAGTCAATTTCCAATAGTGATTAAACTGACGTGGTTAATATATTGACCTGGTAAGGCCTTATGTTTTCAAAGATTAAAGAAGCATATATTCTCATATTTGTATCATCAGTTTTTCTGAGTGCAATAGCTGCTATTGCATATGTCAGTTACAGTGAGTTAAAAATTACTGACAGGGTAGATCATCAATGGGAACGTTTTCATAGCGCTTCTGAAATCAAAGGTCTTTTGCTAGTTGATCTCTATGAAAAATTCGGTTACCACGGACTGGCTAATCAACATTTTCATGTTCCAGAAGAATATAAAAATTTACGTTACATTGATCATTTGATGATCTCGGTGGATGACATCCGGCTGGATA
>JAOUQA010000303.1 GCA_029879605.1 Gammaproteobacteria bacterium | reverse complement strand
TTCCAGCATCCACACCACCGATAATATTACCTATAGTTTCAGCTTCAGCCGCAACAGGATCAGTATCTGTACTTTCTTCTACTCTGACCACAACAACAACCGCGCCAGCCTGATCGAATATTCCATCAATTGCAGCAGGAAGTGTTCCTGTGTCACCAAGTAAGGCAGCCTCAGTTCGGTTGCCAGCAATAAGCACGGGTGTATTTAGCGGAAAGGTAGTCTCATCCGCTCCCGGCGCAGTGCCAATCAGACCGATTACGGATGATCTGACAGTACGTATAGGCCGTGCTCCAGTATCAATCTGTACGACCTCAACGCCGTGTAAAAATTGTTCTGGCATAGTTTTTCTCCAAAATTTTAGGCATAAAAAAACCTGCTAAATGCAGGTTCAAACATTGTTAATGCGTATGGTGATTTTACCAGCCAGCATTTACATCATAAGCGTCAACATCAACTACGGTTGTAAGAGCCATAATTTCAGCATATTTAGTGGCTTCAGTAATGTAAGCTGTTTGCTGTGATACTTGCATGGCATCAAACAATCCCTGAAATTCTGCTTCTGTCAGAGTAACCTGATTATTATCAACATCCAGCCAAACATCGTCTGTTTTAGCACTGAAGTTAAAGGACGTTACCATTGCAGTAAGGTTTGCCCTCGCTACTTTTCCTGCATCATAAGTAACGGTATTATAAACAACATTGGCATATTGTTTTTCGTGCCTGATTATTTCCAGCTCAGCAGCCTTGCGGCTTTGAGCGTTAGGTAGTGCCGCAGCTACAGCATCAGCCTGTCTTTGATTATAATCAGCGAGATCATCTCCGGTCAGCGGATAAATTCCGTGTCCATCCAAGGGATTGCCGTCAGTATCAAGACGAGGATACTGACCTGTGTTCATACCGACAGGGGTTCCGTCAGCAACTGTTGTACCGTCATGAATAGTAATAGGCATGGTTATTTCTCCATATAAAAGTTAAAAGGTTAATTGATTCCGTAGAGTTTGAATGTTCCGCGAGTAAAGTTTCCACCACTAAGTGGAAAGAATCTTATGCCGGTTAGTGCATTTGTATTTGCTGTACACACTGTAGCACTCTCTACAAAATTTAGCGCCCCTGCATCGCTCACCATATAACAATGATTACGAGTCATTTTATGTGCATTTACAGCAGCAGGGTTTGGAATCTCTATAATGATATTGTTAAATGGACTACCTGGTGTGCTATTAAAGGTAGTCGGCGAAATCACAGAAGAGCTTAAATTACTATCATTATTTGAATAATAGGTATTATTTGCATCGGTATTACCTAACTTAGTTCTTGGAGTATGATAATTGTTTGAAGTAATTAAAGCTCCACCCAGATAGAATCTTATTGCAGGTGAAAATGAAACATCAGCCCTTATATCTGTAGCAATTATTTTATAAAAATCATAACTGCCATCAATGCCAGTGGTAAAATCAATTTGCCCGACAGGGCTTACAATAATTTGCTCATCCAGCAAATTCATTCCTCCTGCACCACCCGAAGGTGTTGGCAAATTAGTAAGCAAACTTGCATCAACAGCCGGAAGCCTAGCTGATCCGTCTAACTTGATGAACTGGTTTGCACCGACACCGCCGTTAATTATAGAATCTGGAAGTTTATTACCGGCGCCAATTACAGGAATCTGCCCATTTGACAATCCTGTGTTTAACATGTCGTTATCAACTGTTGGGAATGGCATTTGCTATCTCCTATAAAAGTCCGTAAAGCTTGAATGTGCCGGTTACTAATGTTCCATTATCAGGCAAAATGCGGAAGCCATCTAATGCTGAATAATTGAAGGGCTGGCTGGTGCTTGCACCGAACCACCTTCCACCTGATTGACAAGCAAAGCCTGAATTATAACCGTTACCGGCACCACCTGCGTTTGATCGAAATGCTTTTGTTGCTGTAGTGCCTGCAGGATTTGTTATTGAAAGGTCGAAGGAAACATTCCCACCTGCGTCATATGCTATGACGCTTGAAGGTATGATTTTATAGAAGTTTCCATTAGCATCACTAAAACTTAATATGCCTTGCTGGTTACTCGTTCCATCGCCACCGTAAGTATATTCAGCGCCAGTTCTAAATGTTCCGGCAACTCTGACCCTAAGGCCAAGATGCGCAGAACTTGAAACAATAATATCCGTGCCTCTTATTACATACTCTTTATGAGTGCCATCAATACCGGTAGTAAAATCAACTTGAGCTACATTATTTGCTATCTGCGTATCAATTAAGTTCCAAGCACCAACACCGCCACTTGGTGCTGGTAAATTAGTAAGCAAGCTTGCATCTATTGCCGGCAGTTTTCCATCGCCATCAAGCTGAACAAGCTTATTGCTGCCAGCACCTGTATCAAGTAGTGATGTCGGCAATTTATCACCGGCACCGATTAAAGGGATTTTTCCATTGGTGCTTCCGACATTTAGCAAATCGTTATCTATTTTAGGAAAAGGCATTTTTACCTCCTTAAGGTTCAGTAAATTCTTTGATTATTTAAGGCCATATACGTCAATGTTTCCGCCGGCTAAATTGTCATTCGCAAAGAAAAATCTTAACCCTTGTAATGGCAAAGTAGCAGAAGGTTCATAGATCCCAGCCGTAGTTGAATTTCCGGATTGCCCACCATCATTAGTTTGGTTTCCAAGAGTCATGAAAGTCGGCCTTGGAAGTGTAGTAGAGGCAGGATTTGTTATAGTTGTTGTAAAATCATACCAATAAGTATAGCTACTCCACGTTGGTACTATTAATATCGCACTATTATCCTGATAAACATTGTGACCTCCATTATTGGGCGCATCATGCCCTGAAGACCTATAATTACCATCTGCACGATAAACACCTTGTGTCTTTACCCTACAATATACATGGCCGGCAGAGTTTTGAGTTACAGGTCTAATACCAGAGCCTATAATAACTAACTGCTTATAAGTTCCGTCAAATAGAGAGGCTTCTTCTATATCCAGCTGGGCTATGGAAGTCGATACTGTAGCTCGCAGAACATGAACCATTCCGCTTCCTAACGAAGCAACATCAACTTCCTCAATAACACCGGTTGTATCGTTGAATTTTAGAATCTTTCCAGGCGTGCCGTCAGCCATTTTTGCAAGAGTGACATTCTTGTTTATTATCTTTACGGTGCTGACCGAATTATCTGGAACAATTATATCTGTTTCTTCAATAACTCCCGTGGTGCTGTTGTATTTTAATGACTTGCCAGGCGTGCCATTAGCTATTTTGGCCAAAGTTACTGTGTTATCCCCCGGAACTCCGATGGTAATTTCTGCCGCTAAATGCCGTACTAAAATAGCATCTGTATTTGTAACAGGTGGTGCATCATTAAATGTTAAGG
>JAOUQA010000302.1 GCA_029879605.1 Gammaproteobacteria bacterium | reverse complement strand
GTGTTTAAATTTGAAAACCGTCGTGATATAGAAAAAATAATTACCGAAGCGCATCAGTTCTGTGATCAATGTGCTGAGGATGACCAGGCAACAGGCGAACTTATGAAGCTTGTGCCTGAATTCCAGCCACATGTTAAAGCCATGACGGTTTTATCAGGTTATTGTGAAGAGCTGGCATTCCCGGTGTTTGGTCAGACTGATGCAGTGGGCAGTGTAATGCGCAAAAAAGTTAAGCATTTAACTGACCCCATTAAAGAACAGATAAATATTTTACGTAACTGATTGCAATGACTCAGTTACATATCAGCAAAATTCATATTACCCTGATCGTTAAAGTGCCCCATAAATTGCTTGAGCGGCATTTGCCGTCGTCAGCAGAAGTCGTCGGTGAGGCTTTAACCGAACAAATCCTGGAAATGGTCAAAAAAAATAAACTGGGTTATTTCCCGGCGGCTGACTTTGCCAGTAAGCAGGGCGGGATTGATGATGATTTAATGGATGCCGCAGAAACCATAGGCTGGTTTGCCGCCAGGCTGGTACGTGAAGAAGTACAGAAAAAATTAAGGCCATTTTTCTCCATGCTTAATTTTCAGTCTGTGCAGAACGTGGCATTTTCAATGCCTTCAGTAAGACCTAACCAGATAAATGCCTATTCATTGCTGGTAGATCATTACACACCTGATACCGTTAAGCTGGATATTATTGCCAGTGTATTGAAAAAACAGCAACAACCCGAAGGGCTGGCGAACTGGGCCAGGCAGTTATTCAGGCGTAATCTTGAAGATTCTTTTGATCATATGGAGATTACACAAGCAGTTGTTATGTGATCAGTGCTTGAGTTGAAGGATGTTATTTGTCATAAGCGGATGCTGGATTTAAAAAAGTTTGTTTATCGTTTCTTTATTTTGGTAGGCTTGGTAAATATCTGGAAAAGATTATTTCATGGTTCGGGCTGGTTGAATAATTAATGTTATTAATTAATAACAGTGTCTATATGAATATTTGGATTGAGGCTGATTTTATTAAATGAATAAATACTACAAAGTAGCAATATGGCTGTTTTTGTTAGCATGTATTTTGCTGCTATCCTATTTTGGTCGTGATATTCAAAAATTCATAATGGCGAATATATCGAAACAATTGCTGGCCTGGGTTATTGCATTCCTGCTTATTTCGATATCTTTTATTGCCGTGTATGTCTTAAGCTGTTGTCAGTCACGAAAAAGGCTCTACCATTTAATATGGTTTGTTCCTCTTTTTGTTGTTGTGCCTTTTTATTTTCCCATAATTGAGGAACGGATACATTTTATTGTTTTCGGGGTGCTTGGGTTTTCTACAATGTCGATATTCTCACTAAGAGCGGGTTTGGGTATTTGTTTGCTTGCGGCCTGTGGTGATGAATTATTTCAGCATTATTTGCCTGATCGAGTTGGAGACTGGAGGGATGTTCAGGTTAATATTGTTTCAGTATTAGGTGGTGCAGTATTTTATATTGTGAGTATGAAAGACAAAATACCAGTTAAGGCTGAAGTATAGTGATCATTAAATTGATTAAAGATATTATTATTTTTATATTGTTGTTTTACTCTGTCTTTATACATGCAGAACCAAAATTAACAGTGCTTGATGTCGGTGAGGGTCAGGCTATTCTTCTTAACGAGGGAGGCGATGGTGTTTTAATTGATGTTGGGCACCTGGGGCAGGCGGGTAATGTTTTAAGAAAAATGGAAAAAATTGGCGTTTCTAAATTGCGATTCTTTTTATTGACGCATTTGCATCCCGATCATGCTAGCGGGTATTTTAGAATCAGGGAGGCTTTTCCTGATGCGCCTGTGTATGATAATTGCCATGAAATAAAAGGGCAGCCGGATACAGTTCGCTGGACATACCAGGCATTAACCGGGGATCGTCATAGAACCTGTGTTAAGGCTGGTCATAGTCTCAGCTTTAATGATGTTTCCATTAAAATATTATGGCCTGTCGAGATAAAAGGTAATAACCTTAATCAAAATTCCCTGGTTGTGTTGCTGGAGTATTCTGGTAAGCGAGTGCTTATTATGGGTGATGTGGATCATTCTGTTGAGAATGAGTTGATGAAAAACAATCAGCTTCCAGAGCATGTTGATGTCCTGGTGCTTGGTCATCACGGCGCTAAAGATGCGACTGGCGAAAAGTTTGTTGAACGTGTTAATCCGCGGATAGCTGTTATATCTGTTAATAAAAATAATATTCGGGATTATCCATCATCGGAAATTATCAGGCGGCTTAAAGGCAAAAGTATTGAAGTGCTAAGGACTGATATGGATGGTGATATAGAATTCTAGTTTTATTAGTTTTTCTGTTACTTTTGGTTTAAAGTTTGTTATCGGCCAGGAGCGTACACTTATCGCTGAGTTATTAACAGGTGGTTTACACCCTGTGGCCACCGTAATAGAATTTACTATTCTAGCTACTGGCTAGTAGAAGTTTTGATATAAAAATAGAACTATTATAGCTTCACCTATACATAACTGACGTGTGTGCTGTGAAGTTTGATTAGTAATATGATGGTATGCCAAGAAGTTCGACTTTCGCCTGCGCCTAAGTACACAATAACTATTCAAATAACAGGTTAATAAACATGAAACATCTGGCCAGTCATTCGATGGTACTAAGAATATTTCTGATTGGCTTTTTCTTTCTCAGTACAACCATGGTGTCAGCTCTTCCAGAATCTCTAACTGTTTCCTCCAGCAATAATTTTCCACCCATTAATAATCTGGATGAGCAAGGTGAACTGATAGGTTTTGGTCGTGATATTTCTGATGCTGTTTTGAGAGAGATGGGGGTAGATGTCAAGCGGATTCACTCTCCGAAATGGAACCAGGTACTACAATGGCTTGACTCTGGAGATGTCGACCTGATTCATGATACAGGATATACGAAAGAGCGTGAAAAGTACCTTGATTTTTCTGCTCCAATTATTGAGATGTCAGAGGTTATTTTTGTGCAGTCACAGAGGCTGGACATCCATGATATGGATTCGTTGAATGGAAAGGTTGTTGCCTGTGTTCGAAATCATATAACTCATATCTATCTAAAAGGTTTTCCACAAATTGAGTGTTTTTTGGTTAATACACCCCTGGAAGGATTGCATGCATTGTCTGCAGGAAAGGTGGATGCCTTCATCTATCCTAGGAAAATAATAGAATATTATGCTCAAAAAATGAGTTTGACTGACAAAATTAAGATAGCAGGTGAACCATTAAGAACACTTGTATGGTCAATGACCGTAAAAAAAGGCAACAAGGAAGTATTGGATCTGATTAATCAGGGAATTGCCAAGGTAAAGGCTAGCGGTGAGTATGAGCGTATCTATAATAAGTGGTTTGGACGTC
>JAOUQA010000301.1 GCA_029879605.1 Gammaproteobacteria bacterium | reverse complement strand
ATACCCTGGGACAACACCCGTTAAAACACAGCCTTTTTCCCGTCGGTGAAATGAATAAATCAGCAGTGCGAAAACTGGCGGAATCTGCCGGTTTCGTGAATCATGCAAAAAAAGACAGTACTGGCATCTGTTTTATCGGTGAACGAAAATTTAAGGACTTTTTACAACAGTACCTGCCTGCTCAACCAGGCGATATACAAACTACTGATGGTAAAGTTATTGGTCGACATCATGGACTGATGTATTACACCCTGGGTCAACGTAAAGGACTGGGTATAGGTGGCGTCAAAGGCAGCAATGAAGAAGCCTGGTACAGTCTCAGCAAAGACCTTGAACACAACATCCTGGTTGTAGGTCAGGGTGAAGATCATCCACTGTTATTTCATAGTCATCTAAAAGCCAGCCAGTTACACTGGATAAATAACAAACAACCCGGGTTACCATTTAGCTGCAAGGCCAAGGTAAGATACCGTCAGCCGGATCAGAACTGTGAAATACTATCCTTTGCAAATGGCAGTTGCACAGTTAAATTCGATCAACCACAACGCGCCATAACACCGGGACAGTCTATCGTATTTTACCAGGATGATATATGTCTTGGCGGCGGCGTAATAGATAACATGTATAACGAATCATTATGAAACACTCAAATCAGGATAGAACCATGGCGCTGGCCGGTATGTTTCAGGCAGCAACACTGGTACAACAGGTTGCCCGTACGGGTAATGCTGCAGGTGCCGCCATGGAAGCCAGCCTGGAAACTTTATTCAAATTTGACAGTAAAAAAGTAGCTGATATTTATGGCAGTCCCGCTGACATTTCAACCGGCCTGAGAACACTCAAAAAACAGTTGTCCGGCGTCACCGAAAAACAGGATATGGAAATCACCCGCTATGTTCTCGGCCTGATTCACCTGGAAAAGAAACTACGAAAAAATACTGGCATGTTAAATAAACTTGCTGAAGGATTAAATAACATTCAAGACAAAATGGACTACTTCAGCCTGACCCATGAAAATATTATTGCCGGCCTGGCAGGACTCTACCAGGACAGCATCAGCACGTTGTTACCACGCATACTGGTCGATGGTGAACAAAGTTATCTCAACCAGACATCAAATGCCAATAAGATTCGCGCACTGTTACTGGCTGGAATACGCTCAGCTGTTCTCTGGCATCAATGCGGCGGTGGTCGCATACAGTTCCTGTTCCGCCGAAAAGCTTATTTAAGCTCTGCTGATGAGCTACTGAAAAAACTGTAATTAACTTTATCACTTCGTACTTCAACCTGATAAATAATATGGAATAAAATATAATCATTAAACTATTCTATTAGACAGCAACACTGGCATTAACAATCACTCTCACATACAATCAATGTATAACAATCCTGATTAATGCGTATTTAATATTATGCTCATTCTCTAATCCTCAGACAATGAAAAAGCATTTCATCTTTGCCATTACTGTTATTAGTTTTGTAGCCATTTTATTAATCTGGATATCAAAATCCCGTCTTGATGATTTTCATCATTACCATACATCTATTGCAACTGAATCAACTGCTTCTGCAACCAGTGAAATATCCCGTTTTATTGCTGAAAAACAGCACATGGTAAAAGTTTTTGGCAATGACCATGCCAAACTGATTTCTCAGATTGCGCAGAGCCCGAATAATGAAGAGCTAAACAAACAATTAAAACAGCGGATTCAAACATATTTCCCAGATTATTTTTCATTCACAATTAGTCGTCCTGACGGAGATGCATATATTGACGATTTCGATGATTTTATTGGTGAACTATGCAAACTGGATTTAAAGAATTTTGCCATCACAAATAGACAATCACCCCGAATACATCCTAACTCTGTTGCTTACCACTTCGACGTACTGACAAAATTACAGCATCAGTCACAGGAATTAATCCTTTTTATAAGTTTTCATGCAGATATTCTTGGCGATATTATTAACAGCGCCCAGACAAGTGGGCATCAATTACTACTCATTGACCCTGAGGCATCGAATCTTATTGAAGTCACTAATGAAGGCCCCAGGATAAAAACTTATAGACCTGATTATCGTCTCAATAAATCAGAATCAGAGCGTATTCTTGCAAGCAAGAGAATTGATAACACACGATGGAATGCCATTGACCTGTATGAAACATCTCTTTTTACTGGCTACCGCAATAAAATTATAATAAGCAGCGCCCTGATATTCGTCCTGTTCGTCACCATTACTCTAATCATGATGAAAATCATTCATAAAAATGAAAAATTACGCATAAGTGCAGAAAGACACAAAGATGATTTTCTATCTGTTGTCAGTCATGAATTGCGCACACCAATCACCTCTATTTATGGCACCCTCAGCCTGATCGCCAATGAAGTACCCGGAAAACTAACAGCACAATCAAAACAGCTTACTCAAATTGCTTTATCCAACTGTGAGCAACTTAATCTATTAATCAATGATTTGCTCGACATACAGAAGATTGAAGCCGGTAAAATGGATTTTAATTTCGAAGCCACTGATATTTATCCTTTTGTTTTACAGTGCATTGAAAACAATCATGCCTATGCTGAAAAACTGGGTAGCAACTTTAAACTGGAATCACCCCCTGCAGAAATTATCGTTCATATTGATCGAAACAGAATCGCCCAGGTTATGGCTAACCTGTTATCTAATGCCGCTAAATATGGCGGAGTGAATGACATAATAATTATTAATATCGATAAAGTAGATAATTGTATTCGGGTTAGCGTAACCGATCATGGTGATGGAATACCTGAATCATTCAGATACCAGATTTTTGATAAATTCACTCAATCACAAATGAGTAATACCCGAAACACAAATGGCACAGGACTCGGACTCTGTATTGCCAGGACGATTGCAGAAGAACACGGTGGTACCATTGACTATGAATCCACAACTGGTCAGGGCACGACTTTTTATCTTGATTTACCTATCCCTGATACTATTAGTTATTCTGCTCATCAATTAACTCAATCTCAACAGAATTCTCACCATCCTTAACATGAACTTCGACCAGTTGCGGACGACGATTAATCAGGTAGGCACAAGATGACCTGATAATTGCCTGCTCATCCTGTTGCAGAGCCTTAATAAGATTCATAACAATAAAACGTACTCGTTGCTCAGCATCTGGCCTTTCAAATAACTTTCCTGACATTTTCAGCCCACGATCCATGTCGCTATCTATTTTATCAAGAAATTTTAGTTGTTGATCATCCAGACCAGTATCACGATCAAATTCAAACACTGCCTGGTCATTAATTAAAATAGTTAAAACATTTATCACACTATATACCTGTAGCCGTTGTTGTCTGATTATTATACATAAATACTATATCCACTACCTCCACTACCT
>JAOUQA010000300.1 GCA_029879605.1 Gammaproteobacteria bacterium | reverse complement strand
TAATTCGGATTTTTCCGATGAAATCCTTTTGTCTTCAATAAATGAACTAGATACTGTAGATGGGCAGGCTAGAGGTGTTATTAAAGACGGGCCATATATTTATGTTGCTGATGGAACAGCTGGTCTTCGAATATATAAGCTAGGTATAGATGGTTCATTATCTCAAATTGGTGCATTTGCATTGGCTGGACAACTTCAGGCAAGTGCCAGGTCACTACTTAAAATTGGTAATTATTTGTATGTGACAGCAAGAACAGAAGGTCTCTATGTGCTAGATATTTCAGATCCGACTAATCCTGTTTCAGTCTATAACTATGATACTCCTGAGAAAGCAACATTTATTACTCAATATGGTGCTTATTTATATCTTAGTGATAGAAATAGTTTGATAATTTTTGATATTACTGACCCTTCTAGCCCAGTATGGGTAGGAAATTATATAGCACCAAATGAATTTGAGCATATTGTTGTCGAAAATGGAATTGCATATATTGCAGCATACTATACTGGTTTAATGTTGCTAGATGTAAGTGACCCATCTAAACCAACAAAAATATCAGCTGTTCATGTTGGATCAGCACTTTGGGCAATAGAGAAACGTGGTGACTATGTTTATGTTGGTGGTGAAGGTAGTGGCCTGGTTGTTTTTGACGTGTCTAACCCTGTAAGTCCAAGCCTGATTTTTACTATGACATTACCAAGTCTTGCTGACCCTAAACCTGCTGATCAGCCTCCTTTTCATATGAAGGCATTTGGGGATTATCTTTTTGTAGCAGATGGTTATAGTGGTGTACAGGTAGTTAATATTTCGAACCCGGCAGTACCTTTTATCTCAAGTGAATATGATTTGCCTGGTTATACATGGGATTTTTTCCTGGATGGGCAAACTTTAGTTGTTGGGGATTATCTTAGTGGCTTTCATGTTTTAAATTTAGGAGCAAGTATTGATCTTGATGGAGATGGTATACCTAATTATCTGGACCAGTCTCCGAATGATGCAACAGGTTTTGTTGATGTTGATTATGATGGCCTGGCAAACGATGTTGATACTGATGATGATAATGATGGCGTACTTGATGTAGATGATGCATTCCCATATGACAGGAATGAGTCAGTGGATACAGATGGTGATGGTATTGGGAATAATACTGATCTAGATGATGATGGTGATGCAAGAACAGATAGCACTGATGTCAATCCATTAGACACCGATAACGATGGTATTAATAATGATATCGATACTGATGATGACAATGATGGTGTACTTGATGCTAGTGACGCATTTCCCCTTGACGAATATGAATGGGAAGATCTTAATGGTGATGGGGTAGGGGATAACCATCCGACAAATCGTTACGCAGTTATAGATACGAATATGGGTGTAATGACGCTGGAGTTGCTGGAGGATATTGCGCCGTTAACTACAGCAAATCTCATTCGACTTGCTGAGCAGGGTTATTATGATGGCCTGATCTTTCACCGTGTAATTGATGGGTTTATGATTCAGGGTGGTGATCCTAATGGGAATGGTACAGGTGGTCCTGGCTATAATATAGTGGATGAGTTTCCTGTAGATGACCAGGGGAATCTACTGGTTACACATGATACTTTAGGCGTATTATCAATGGCCAATGCTGGACCTGGCACTGGTGGTAGTCAATTTTTTATTACCCTTAATCAAACAGGCTGGCTTGATGGACTTCATACAGTATTTGGTAGAATTATAAGTGGTACGACTGTACTTCAGGCGATTGGAGGTGTTGCAACAGATGCACAAGATAGACCAACATCCGATGTAGTAATTAATACTATTACGATTACAGATGTACCATAATATATCGGAAATCAATTTCTTCATATATCTTAATGATGATCATTCATAAGGCTGCATATCTAGGTAGTAGCCTTTTGTTGCTGCTGTTAACCAGTGTTACATATGCGGAAAATGAGTGGGAACTCATTGGGCCTGGTGATGCAGATCAAATTACTTCGCTCAGCATAATTGATGATGCCATATATGCAGGAACGGATATTGGCGGTATTTACAAGAGCTTCAATAATGGTGACTCCTGGCAGCCTGTAAATAATGGCTTAAATAATATGGATGTAACTACACAGGTACTACAGGATGGAGTAAATAAAAATATATTCTATGTTGGAACAAGAGGCGGTTTTTATAGAAGCCTTGATAAAGGGAATACCTGGCAGAATAAGCGAAATGGATTGCCAAAAAAAGAAAAATTTAGTTTAAGTGGGAGTATAGGCGGTATTGCAGTAAGCCCATTTGAAAATGTTATTTATTTAGGGATGGGTTATCGCCCTAGTTATATTGGAAGCACAACGGTTAGGCGATTGAAATGGGTACCCTATATATATAAATCATATAACCAGGGTGAATCATGGGAGAAGATTAAGGCTTTTAATGAGAACGCCAGGATTTACCAGTTGCTGCATTCCCCTTTTGACAAAGATACTGTGTTTGCTGCTACATCGACTGGCTTGTATCAAACAACAAATGCCGGCTCTTCATGGATTAAGATTTTAGATAAGCCAACATATAATATTTTGCTGTTTAAAGATGATAAATCACTTATTCTGGCCTCATGTGGAGGTGAGGGTGTTTTGAAATCTTCTGATTACGGCGTTACATGGAGTGAGAAAAATAAAGGATTGTCTTTTTTTCAGTTTAAAAAAACTTTCAGGAATAGATATTCAGTACTTGCTTCAAACCCATCTAGTTTAAATCAGGTATTTATTGTTAATAGCACATGGGGAAGATCAGGAGGACTGTATAAAAGTGATGATAAAGGTGAAAGCTGGGAAAAGATTTCTGAAGATATGCCTGAGTCATGGCTAAAGACAAGTCGAAGAATGAATGCTGTGACTGTTCATCCTGATAGGCCTGGAATGCTGTTTCTTGGTAGTTCGCGATATTTGTATAGATCAAAAGATTCGGGTAGAAGCTGGGAGCAATTGATATCTAAAAAGAAAGATAAAGGCTGGACTCATACGGGTATTAACGTGTTTGGTCACACAAGAGCAATACTTGTTGATAGAGATGATAAGCAACGGTGGTACATTGGTACTTCTGATCATGGGTTGACTGTTAGCTATAATGCCGGGATAAGCTGGCAGAAAATTCCGACTATCTCTAAACGAGCAAGTTATGTGAGAGGTATGTATATGTGCTCCTATGGTAATAAGGAACTTATTGCATTAACTAATGGTAATGATCAGGAATTGTGCCTAATAACTACTAAAAATAAAGGAAAAAGCTGGGTCGAATACTGTGGTGAAATAGGAAAATCTAATGGGTATGATGTATTAGGTGTTGATCCTGTTAACTGTAATAATATTTATATTGGACTTGGAAATGGATTGTTGAAAAGTGTTGA
>JAOUQA010000299.1 GCA_029879605.1 Gammaproteobacteria bacterium | reverse complement strand
CAGGAACACTCGCCTCACGCAATAGATCCTTGATATAATCAAACAAGTCCGGATCCTGCAGATTCCAGACAGATAAGTTAATAGCAATACTCAGCTTTATATTTCGCTTAACCCATATTGATAATTGGTAAATTGCTTTTTTTAACACCCAGTCTGTCAAGGATTTTATTAACCCAGTTTTCTCTGCAAGCAGATGCACTTCGTGTGCAGGTATCAAACCATGATCAGGATGCTGCCACCGCAATAAAGCTTCTACTCCGTACATACTGTCTTTAGTTAAATCAATTTTTGGTTGGTAATGAAGTTCAAGCTGCTCATCATGAATCAACACATCATGCAATTCACTTTCAAATGATAACTGCCAGACACTATGTTCATCCTGGCTTTCATCATAGACAAGATAATTCATATTTTTTCTTTTTGCCATATACATCGCAATATCAGCTCTTTGCAATAAAGCCTGCTGATCCTGCCCGTGAGCCGGATACATAGCAATACCTATACTGCTACCAACCACCAACTTATGACCATCAATTTTAAATTCCTTATTAAGAGACTCGCTCAATCGTTTAGCAATATCATTTGAATGATCGATATTTGTTTCAGGCAAAATAACCGCAAATTCATCACCACCCAGCCGCGCAAGAAAATCATTTTTGCTGAGCTCAGACATAAAACGTGGCCCAACTTCACGCAATACACGATCCCCCATATGATGACCCAGAGTATCATTGATGGCTTTAAACCTGTTAAGATCGATCATTAACAATGCCAGTTCTGTTTTATTTAGACTCGCTTCAACTATTTCACTAGAAAGTTGATTTCGTAGATATAGTCGATTTGGAAGATCCGTTAAGCTATCGTGTAACGTCTGATGTTTAAGTTCAAGCTGACGCAAATTAACCTGTGTTCGCATTTCGTGAAATGCATCAACCAGTTCACGAGTTTCAAAAGTATTTGGCTCTGGTAATTCATCAATAACTTTCCCATCGGCCTCAGCTTTAAGCGCATGAGCTATTTTCGAGATAGGTCGTAATACCCAGTATTCAAATGCAAAAAAAGCACTCACTACAAACAACAATGAAAGCAACATCCTTAACCAGAGCATAGAGTTAACATCTGACGCAACTGTTGCGAGTTTATTTACGTCCCCCTGCGAAGAAACGCCCAGTTTAATTTCTATCTGATTTAAGTGCCCCCATATTCTTTCATTCAGAGGCTGTATATTTTCCTGCATATATATTTCATCTAAGCGCCATTTACCAGCGCTATATATATCACTGGTTTTCTTAAAAGCATCATGCCAAACTTCTACAATTTCACTCATCTCTTCTAATGATGATTCTGTCTGAATACCAATATCATAACGATGCTTAACTTTTTTTAAATCACTCAATTTATTTATAATATATTCGTAATGCACATTAACTATAAATTCAAATTGATTATCATCTTTATCAACAGAGCGCTTTATACTCATTGCATTATCTGCAAGGTACATTCTGAATGTACCTACCATATCCTGCCAGTGATCTTTTATCAGATTTAATTCATTATATAAATATCGAATCTTTTTTTCATTCAGCCTGGACATCATATCATCCATCGCAAGCTTTACACTGGTAATAAACCGTTTATTCTGAGGCAGCATTACATTATTGATATTCTCATATGCAGGAAACAGGCCCTCCGCATTATTTCTTATTTCCATTAAATGAATTGCGACCTGTTTATATTTAATCATGTCATCCTGTAATAATGACAATTGCTTATCCATGTTATTAACTTTCAACCACTGATATTTTGCAATACCATTTATATAATCAAGAGAATTCTCAAGGTGTTCAATAACGTGTTTGTATTCACGTTCTTCAGGGGTTACCAGATATGTCTGTAAAGAATAATCTGCATGGACAAGTGTTTGCCGTATTGTTCGATGAGCATCCAGAATTTTATTTCGTTCATAACTATTAACAGCAGTTATATTAATTGCATCAGAAATAAACACATGAGTCAGCCATACACTGGCTGCAAATAAAAGTGACAGCACGATAGCACCGGAAACATACCGTGCCCGCATACTATGAAGAAACTTAAAAGACCTGATTATTGTCAACATCTAAACCTGACCCAACATTACAACCCAATTTGTAGAAATGAAATCTAAAACAGCAATACTCTATAACATCTACTGCCTGGTTAAAAAATCTTCTGGAGGGGGAGGGGAAATTGATTTTTTAAATCAGCAAATCACCATATTCAATAATAACCACTTAAAAAAAGTCATATTTATATAGCTTAGATGATAACTTCTTAAATACATAAAAGAATCCTGCTATTTCTTAATATTCATTTAACTACTCACACAAACAGGTGAAAATTCTATTCCGTTAGCCTAAATAGCAGCCATTTATCAGCACTCTATACAGAACCAGTTAAACCCTTTTCATACCTGATGTTCATGGCTATTTCATATATCTGGACATAAAAAAAGGACCTGTCGGCCCTTTTTTTATCATTATCAAGAATATAAATTCTCAGGATTATGCAGCTTCAACCGCCTTCATACTCAGACGAATACGTCCCTGACGATCTATTTCCAGAACTTTTACTTTTACTACATCGCCTTCTGACAATTTATCACTAACATTTTCAACTCGCTCTTCACAGATTTGTGAAATATGAACAAGGCCTTCTTTATTAGGCAGAATACGTACAAAGGCACCAAAGTCCATAATCTTGATAACTGTACCATCGTATACCTTACCGACTTCAGCCTCTGCAGTGATCTGCTCTATACGAATCTTGGCTTCTTCTGCTGCGTTATAGTCATTAGATGCAATTTTGACATTACCATCATCATCAATATCAATAGAAACACCCGTTTCTTCAGTAATTGAACGAATAACTGCACCGCCTTTACCAATGACATCACGAATCTTGTCTGGATGAATCTTCATTTTCAGATAACGTGGCGCATAATGTGACATTTCTGTACTAGGCTCAGAAATTACTTTATTCATCTCACCCAGAATAAACATACGACCAGCTTTGGCCTGCTCCAGGGCTTTTTCCATAATTTCTTTTGTAATACCAGTGATTTTGATATCCATCTGCAGTGCATTGACACCATTTTCAGTACCAGCCACTTTAAAGTCCATATCACCCAGGTGATCTTCATCACCCAGAATATCACTTAGTACAACGTAGTTATCACCTTCTTTCACCAGACCCATTGCAATACCTGCAACTGGTGCTTTAATGGGTACGCCTGCATCCATTAATGCCAGTGATGTACCACAGACTGATGCCATAGAGCTTGAACCATTTGATTCTGTAATCTCTGATACAACGCGAATAGAATAAGGAAAATCTGCTTCAGTCGGCATAACAGCA
>JAOUQA010000298.1 GCA_029879605.1 Gammaproteobacteria bacterium | reverse complement strand
AACCTGCTGGCCACCAAATTTCTTAACACCCAGTCGTTTTGATTGGGATTCGCGGCCATTTCGGGTACTACCTGCAGCTTTCTTATGTGCCATTGATATATCCTCTCGTTACAGGTTTAACCGTTAATACCGGTTATTTCCAGCTCAGTGTAATACTGGCGGTGACCTGTCTTTTTCTGATGATGCTTACGGCGGCGGAATTTCATGATTTCGACCTTCTTGCCGCGGCCGTGAGATTTAATAGTGGCAGTTACTTTGCCGCCATCGATTAAAGGTGTGCCAATTTTGAGTTTATCGCCATCAGCGATCATCAGCACATCATTCAGCTCGATGCTGTCACCCTCGTTACCATCCAGTTTCTCAACCTTGAGGTAATCACCCTGGGCAACTCTGTATTGTTTACCACCGGTTTTGACTACTGCGTACATACCGGAATACTCCAAATAAATCTGTTCACGGAAAGGGCGGGAATTTTAGCGATTTAGCGGCCAAGTCACAAGGGGCTAGAGGGACTAAATCGAGGTTTTTATGTGAAAAAATGCTATTTTGTTTGAAAATAGCCGGATTGCTTGAGACTTGGCCAATGATACATGATAATTGCGCTCCTTATCAGCCAGTATATAAAGAGCTTCCGTCAGCCGTATATCCATGAATATTGAGCAAATTAAATCCCTCATCGTTGATGATATGCACACGGTTGATGTGCTGATCCAGCAGCGTCTGGCATCAGATGTGGTTCTGGTCAATCAGCTTAGTCATTATATTGTTAATTCAGGTGGTAAGCGTTTGCGTCCACAGCTTAGCCTGCTGGCGTCCAGGGCCTGTGGTTATGAAGGTGATTTGCACTATACGCTGGCTGCGATTATCGAGTTTATTCATACCGCGACACTACTACATGATGATGTGGTTGATGAATCAAAAATGCGTCGAGGTCGCGAAACCGCAAATGCCCTGTTTGGCAATGCTGCCAGTGTGCTGGTCGGTGATTTTCTCTATTCCAGGGCATTTGAGATGATGGTGGACCTGGATAGTATGAAGATTATGCAAATCCTGGCGGAAACCACCAATGTGATTGCTGAGGGTGAGGTTATGCAGTTAATGAACTGTCATGATCCAGAAACTACGGAACAGCGCTATCTTGATGTTATTCATGCTAAAACCGCCAAGTTATTTGAAGCTGCAACTCGTCTAGGTGCAGTTTTGTGTCGTCGTTCTGAGCAGGAAGAGCAGGCCATGGCCGCCTATGGAATGCACCTGGGTACAGCTTTTCAGTTAATCGATGATGTGCTTGATTACAGCTCTTCAAGCAAGGAACTGGGTAAGAATGTGGGTGATGACCTGGCAGAAGGTAAGCCAACATTACCTTTAATTTATGTGATGCGAAATGGTACCCGGGCGCAATCAGACCTGGTCAAAAAAGCAATTGAAGAAGGCGGACTTGAATATATAGATGATGTGCTTAATGCAATTCATGAGACGGGTGCTATTGAATATACAGAGAGAACAGCACAACAGGAGTCTGAACTGGCAATTCAGCAATTAGTTTTTCTTGAACAATCACAATTTAAAGAAGCATTAACAGGCCTGGCTGAATTTTCTGTTCACCGGCATTATTAAATCAGAGTTAGTGATCCTGATAATAATCGGGTTATTAATAGTAAAGCTGATTTAAAATCATTATTTGGCTACAAATTCTATAATTCTAAATTAGACTATATTATTTATATAATTGCTTCTGGATTAGCTGGCGGCTGAATAAATTAAACATTTACAGTGTGGGTTCCTAGTGAATACGATGAAACAGTATAAAAAATCTGATATTGCTTCCCTGGATATTAAATCAGCCAGTATCCTGATAGTTGATGATGAGCCTGTAAATATAAAGTTGGTAGAAAGTGTTTTAAAAGGCAATAATTATACGAACATCCTTACGACTACAGATCCACGAGAAGTGCTGGCCTTGTGCCAGAAAAATGAAATTGATCTAATTTTGTTAGATTTAAATATGCCTCATCTTGATGGTTATCAGGTTATGGATCAGCTTAAGCATGAACTGGATAAACCTGTGCCACCGGTATTGATATTAACTGCTCAGTCTTCACGTGAATTTAAGAATCGTGCATTTGAAAATGGTGCGAAAGATTATGTTACCAAGCCTTTTGACGTAATCGAAGTGCTGGCACGAGTTCAGAATCTTGTGCAGGTGGAGTTGTTTAACAAGTATCTTAAAAATGAAAATATGATTCTTGAAGAAAAGGTACAGGAGCGTACCCGGGAAATTAATCAGACTCGATTAGAAGTAGTTCGTCGTCTTGGACGAGCGGCTGAATATCGAGATAATGAAACAGGTTTGCATATTGTTCGTATGAGTAAAATTGCGCAACTCATTGGACTTGCCTACGGACTGGACGAATATCAGGCTGATTTGTTGTTGAATGCAAGCCCTATGCATGACATTGGAAAAATTGGTATACCGGATCATATTTTATTAAAGCCTGGTAAATTTGAACCAGAAGAATGGGAAATCATGAAAACCCACGCAGAGATTGGTGCAAATATTCTTTCTGGTTCAGAGTCAGATTTATTGTCAATGGCCAGTGAAATAGCATTGAGCCATCATGAGAAGTGGGATGGTAGTGGATATCCTAATGGCCTGTCAGGTGAGAGTATTCCACTCGTTGGGCGTATCTGTGCAGTTGCAGATGTTTTTGATGCGCTGACATCAGCCAGGCCTTATAAGAAGGCATGGGGAGTGGATGATGCCGTTAAATTCATGAATGAACAAAGCGGAATTCATTTTGACCCGGTACTTATTGAGCATTTCAATAAGCTTTTGCCAGAAATATTAATAATAAAGAAAGACTTTTCTGAGCCAGAAGAATTACAGGGTGCCAGTCTATAAAATTCTAATACGGTTTTAAATTAAGGATGACGATGGATATCCTGGTTGTCGATGACTACAAGATAAATCGAGACCTGCTCGTTGGTTATTTAACCCGCAAGGGCCACAAAGTTATTGAAGCCGAAAGCGGTGTCAGGGCGATTGAAATTTGTGAGAACTCAATGCCAGATATAATCCTCATGGATATTATGATGCCAGGGCTTAATGGTTATGAAACGGTTAAGTCTATAAGGCTGTTAGAAAATGAACTGCATGTTCCTATTATATTTGTCTCAGCAATTAAAGCAGAAGAGGGTATGAAGGAAGCTGTGAATGTAGGCGGGGATGACTATATAGCAAAGCCTGTAAATCTTGAAATTCTTGATGCTAAATTAAGTTCGCATATACGTGTGCTGGAAATAAACGTACAGTTAAATGACGCAATAAAAGAATTGCGTTTATATAATCAGAAACTTTATGAAGAGCAAAAGCTGGTTGAGCATATATTTTCCCACGTT
>JAOUQA010000297.1 GCA_029879605.1 Gammaproteobacteria bacterium | reverse complement strand
TTTTCTCGACAGTTTTAGGTGATAAATTTTGCAGAATACTGACCCTGCCAGGTGCCACCCCCAGTAAAAGTTTCTGATCATCCACCTGAACCAGTACAGCACGTTCACGAGTCCCCAGTGATAAACCACCAAGAATTTTCATATCTACCTGGTTAGATACAGGTAATCGACCATATTTACGCAGCATCCATGCCAGGCCCAGAATAAATGCCAGTACAATCACCAGACCCATAACCATATTCAACATATTGACCATTGAAAATGGTTCAATACGAGTCACAGTTTTGACCGAGTCAGTATTTTCAGCCATTACCATAACAGGCAACCAGATAATAAACCCGCATACAGTCTGTAAAATTATTTTCATGGTTGCTTATCGAAGCTTTTTGACACGCTCAGCAGGACTAATAATATCCGTCAGACGAATACCAAATTTTTCATTAATCACAACCACTTCTCCACGTGCGATTAATGTTCCATTGACCAGCACATCCATTGGCTCACCTGCCAGGCGATCCAGTTCAACAACGGAACCCTGGTTTAATTGCAACAGGTTTCGAATACTGATTTTTGTACGTCCAATTTCCATTGATATATTAACCGGAATATCGAGCACGACTTCCAGGTTAACATCGGATCCGGAAGAACCCTCATCAACAACTTCATTAAAAGACGCCTTACTGGCGGTATCTGATGCCTGCTCCTGAAGAGCATCTGCCCATGCATCATCAACTGCTTCTGTATTTTCTTCGTCACTCATATTTCTACCCTGACCTAACCTTCGAAAGGTTTAATATTTAAATGTTTGCGCCCTACTTTTTCTATAATTTTTACTGCCGCGTTTCCTCTTGAAACACCTATACTTCCCTTGAATACCGGAATATCTTCTGCCTCAAGCAATACCTGTTCAGGCATATCAAAAGGAATTATATCGCCCGGCTTCAGATCAACGATATCCGCTAAACTCATTTCCTTTTCAATCAAATTACTTCGCATTTCAACCTGGGCTTCAAAAATCTCATCCCGTAAAGAAATGGCCCAGCGTGCATCCACTTCAGAAACATCACTCTGCACGCCCGCATCCAGTAAATCACGTATTGGCTCTATCATTGAATAAGGCAAGGTAATATGGCAGTCACCACCTCCTCCCTCAAGATCAATTCGAAAACTACTAACAACAACAACCTCTGTTGGACTCACGATATTAGCCAGATGAGGATTTACTTCTGATGACTGATAAACAAAATCAAGTTTAGTTACCGGGTTCCAGGCATCTTTTAAATCTGCAAAGATAAGATCAAGCAACATTTTAATAACGCGTTGCTCAGTAGGTGTAAATTCACGACCTTCAATTTTGTTATAAAAACGACCTTCGCCACCAAAAAAATTATCTACCAGGATAAAAACCAGTTTAGGATCAATCACAAAAAGGGCCGTACCACGTAATGGTGGTACTTTAACCAGGTTTAGACTGGTCGGCACAAATAAACTGTGAACATATTCTGCAAACTTAAGCATCTGAATACCGCTTACAGCAATTTCTGCCTGGCGTCGCAACATATTAAATAGACTCACACGAATATTACGAGCAAATCGTTCATTAATCATTTCCAGGGTTGGTAAACGACCACGAACAATTCGATCCTGCGAGTTAAAGTCATATCCCCTGGCGACACCATCAACAAGGGCCTCATCTGTTTCAGTTTCTACATCACCACCATCAACACCGTGCAACAGTGCATCGATTTCATCCTGGCTTAATACATCTTGAGCTGTCATCTTATTGCATCACAAAACTGGTAAAATAAAGAGCTTCTACTGAGGAGGGCGCACCTTCTTCCTGCAAAACTCGCTGAATTTCCATAATCGCATCCTGACTCAATTTACGCTTTCCTTCACGGGTATTAATTTCATGATATTGCTTACCTCCAAATAATAATAACAACTCATTACGTATCCTCGGCATATGTATTTTTATTGCCTGTTCAACATCAGGATCGTAAGTCATAAGCTGAACATCCACTTGCAATAAACTCACCTGTTCAGGATTCTCAAAATTGACTACAAATGCCGGCTTCAAAGCCACATAAATATGCTGACCAGAAGGTGGTTTTTTGTCTTCAACTGCTTCTTCAACGACTTCTTCAGGTGCCGCCAGCACTTCTGTATCAACGTCAGATGTTACATTAGAAACAGGTTCATCCTTTGACACCAGCAAATAGGTTACTCCAACACTAATACCAATTAATAACAGGACAGCATTAATAATCAACACGATTTTCATCGTATTGTTACTTTTTACGCCAGAACCTGCCATTTCTCCAGATTCGTCCAGTTCATCCAGTTCTTCTTCGTCTAATGCCATTCGATAACTCCTAGAGCCAAATATGTTTAAGCAAGGACTATGCCCATACCTGATCATTTATACCGTTTTATCCATCATAGCCCAGTCTATCAGCCAGAAAATTCCGGCCAACAGCCTAAGAATAGATTTTATTCTTTTAAATTCAATAGCTTAAAAAGTAGGTTTTTTCTAATCGAGAGACAGTCTTGAGAATATACCCAGCCTGTTTAAAGACAGATAACCCAGGTTGCACAGCCAATTATTCCACGACTCAAGCCATACAGTATTCAAATTACTGTCTTCAGTTGCATATTTCGACAGTTTTTTGGCATCTAGCCGATACTATATCCATGACAAATATTCCGCCCATAAAACCCCGTAATGAAATCAAGACCGAGGTAATTAGTGATGTTACGAAAGCCTGGAAGATTGGCCAGGTACTTAATGCCACAATCACTAAAGGAGGCCACGCTCAGGACACTGTACTAATACGTATTGGCAAGACAGATATCGAAACGAAAACACCGATTACACTTAAAACTGGTGACCATATCCAGCTGGCGGTAAAGCAACTGGGCACTGAAATCCTGTTAAGCATAAAGGCCGAGACCAGCACCCGAGATGCAAGTATTTATTTACTGCGCCAATATATTAATAATTTGCAGGATATAAAACCCCTGATTAATACTGTTGAAAAAATACTTGCCAGTACATCTGCATTAAATGAGATAAAGCCTGTTCTCCAGCAATTGATAACCAGCATTCCCGATTTAAAACAGGTCATCGATCACCAACAACTTAAGTCACAGATACGCAATAGTGGTGTTTTTATGGAATCACGATTATTAAATTTCGAAAACGCACAACAGCTACAAAACATTAAAAGCAATGACTTGAAACAGCAATTATTAACAATTAAGCAGCTTGTTGATAATCAGCTCAAGATAGGTAACAACCTGACCGAACCCAGATCCAGCAATCTCGAAGAAGTCATTTCGAAATACATTAAAGGTGAGTTAACTATTAAACAACTTGGACACAGCCTGGCATCACGACTCCCCATAGAAACAGTCGA
>JAOUQA010000296.1 GCA_029879605.1 Gammaproteobacteria bacterium | reverse complement strand
ATGCAAATTATGACAGGTGGCACAATCTATAACACTACCACTGCTTGCTTCATTTCGACCATATAATGGCAGACCAGATTTACTCATCTTCTGTGCTGCTACACTCACAGGATGACTATGTTTTCCAGTTAATTTCTTTTCAGCTATACCCTCTTTACGATGGCAATCATTACATAAACTTTCGACTGAAGCCTGACCTGGCCCCAGATCCCTGGCCCATAGCGGCGAAGTGGTTGCGTGATGCACCTGGTGACAGCTTTCACAAACATTAGTATTAGCGTCATCATCTGACTTGTATATCTCTGGGTTATGCTTGGATAATAATATGGATCTTTCTTTTATATGACAGTTGATACACAATTTACTGCCACTATTTTCTGAAATCCTTAAAAAATCAACCTGCTTGTGTTTCGTTTTTTCATTATCATCTTCTTTAGCTTCAGCCGATAATTTTTTATGGGGATCATGACAACTACCACAACCAACATCGCCATCATTTTCAACGTGCTTCCCATGCTTATCGTATAACGGCAAACTGATTGAAGGCTTATCCGGATCATATAATACTGACTCACTTTTCCACTTACCGTTAACAACATTAATACCAGTGCGCGTAATAGGCATACCGACAGGATGATTGTATTTTGTTAAAGCCTTTTCTTTTGCTATACCATTTTTACTATGACAGCCAAGACAGGCAGCCGCGGTTACATCAACATTTGTATCAGCTTCCTGTCCCGCCCACAATGATGGACCATTTGCACCATGAGGCACATGGCAACTACTACACACGCCAAGATTAGCTGCTGTGTGCCCTTTGATATTTTTTGCATCAGGATGTGATTTACGTAGATCGTGCTTGCTGTTGATGACTGATTGTTTATCTTCATGACAAACGGAACACAACCTGTCATTTTCCGGATTCACAACCAGGTGGGATTTACTTGTTTTTGCACCATGTGCAACGTGACAGGTCTGACAGATAACAGTATTTTTATCACCACTCTGTGCACCCATCATTTTTAGTTTTTCGGACAATGGTTTATGCATTGTTTTAAACACCGGATGATTGCCCTCGGCAGGTCCTGTGCTTTTATCCAGGTGGCATGCCAGGCAAATACCTGATTCTTTATTTCTAACACGCATAAAAACAGGTGAATCTTCCTCGCTCCAGCTCACACCATGAGCTGTATGACAGGTACCGCAATAAACCTTTCCATCTTCATTTAAAGGAAAAACCGTTTTCCCGTCTTTTGTTGGTATCTTTATTTTCCTGGATGGTTTCATCCCAACAGGATGACCATGACTGCCTTTTTTCCAGCTTTTACGTGAATCAAGAACAAATCCATCGTGGCAGGAGAAACACATTTTTTCGGTACTAACAACATCCTGCTTTCCAGTTATTTCAACAGGCATTGGGTCATATGGAATTAGAGTTTTTACATCTTTACGTTTAAAATCCTTTATCCACATAATATGACAGGTAGCACATTCTCTTTTTTCACCGGCATCACGAGCTGCCAGCACCTGATCTGCAACCCCAAGATTAAATACAATAAGACTTATAAAGCCATAACGACTGATAATAATTCTTAGTGCATTAATTATTGTGAACACAATTATTACTACCTTAGCTGATACACAGAAACCTGGTTTTCCAGCATCTCAGCAACATACAAACGATTTCTGGCATCAACAAAAATTCCTGCAGGTGTTGAAAATGTTTTTACATCCCCACCGTCTCCAAGCACATGACTAAAACGATGATTACTATCAAATACCTGGATAACACCCATGTAACTATCACCAACATAAATATTACCAGAACTATCTAGCGCAACGCCTTTTGGCCTGAATAACTGACCCTGCAGCACACCCCAGCCACCAACGTTAATGACATGCTTACCTTTCTCATCAAAAGCCTGTACCCGTGTATTTAAAACATCCACGATATACAGCAGGCCCCTGTCTGACAGAGCAGCAGTTGCAGGATAACGAAATAACGATTTAGCAGACCCTTCGCCACCCCAGTGATGTAATAATTTTCCATTCGAGCCGTATACCATGACGTTATGAGTTTTATTACCAGTTACATATATCCGCTTTCCATCCTTGCTCACCACAACATCCACCGGGTTTACAGCCTTGCTTTTAAATAGCGTCTCGAATGTTTTAATTACATTGCCACGTAAATCAAAAATCTGTATACGATTATTTCCCTTATCCGCGACCAGCAGTCTCTGTTGACTGTCAATGGCAATACCGACGGGGCCGGAAAATTGACCCGGAAGTTTTCCTGTCTGCCCAAAACTACGTAGGTACTCACCATCCTCACTAAATATAGCTATTCTATCATTACCGCTATCTACTACATAAATCTGACCGGATCCATCTACCACCAGGTCTGTCGGCAAACTTAAGCCTTCCTGCTCACCCGCAATAAAAATATAATCTATATTTTTAACAGGTATATCATCTGCTACAACATACTGAGTCAGCATTAGCTGCGCCATAAACAGGACAGTTATCAGCAACCTGCTTTTTACGGCTTCTTTTAACTCATTAGTCATACATTTTTTTCCACCAGGTTTTTGGATCTTGTCGCATCTGTTCCTGCTTCTTATTATTATTTTTCGATGCTTCCTTTCCATTAACCTGTGTTCCTGACCCTGAACCAATCAGGTCACTGATATAAAAGCGCTTATATTTCTCAATAAGCCCAACAAGATTCAAATGTGTTAAATCATCAATTCTCTGCTCAGAAAACCCAAGTTCCCGAAATGGAATATAACTTTTAGCTTCATCAATATGACAATGACTACATTTTCTACCTTTCGATTTTACACCTTTATGAAATCGTTTCTTTAATGCTTCTTTATCCGCATCTGATATACTTTCTCTAACCCTTAAAAACTCAACCAGCCTTAAATCACCTGGCCCTATCTCTAGCAAAACTTCTTGTTTACCACTAACATCATAAGCAACTATTTTTGAATAAAAATCATCAGTTTGATTTAATTCTCCACTTTCAGGATCAATACCTAAACCATAAGGCATGCCACTTACTTCAATACCAGAATAATTTAACCATCTTAGATTTATATCTTTTTCAGCTATATATTTAGAATCCACATGACAGGTCATACAACCAGTAAACTGGGTATGCATATTCATCAAGGTTCTAATCATGGGCTCTTTTGAATGCGGAAAATCACCGTGGCAATAAAAACATGCATTCTTATCACCACGAGTAGGCTTAAATTCATCTGGCAAATTATGGAAGTGTCGTACTTTCTCAGCATTACGCTCTTCGCTTAGTATTGTTACGATTTCTGGTTGATCCTTCTTAAAATCGATACCAAACAGGCTTGTTAATGCAACAACCAGCTCAAATACCAGCGCAAGTATGATACTCAACAA
>JAOUQA010000028.1 GCA_029879605.1 Gammaproteobacteria bacterium | reverse complement strand
GAAGCCGGCATCCCCGAAGATGACCCACGCAACCCCGCTGTTATTGCTGACAACGTCGGCGACAATGTTGGTGACTGCGCAGGCATGGCTGCTGACCTGTTTGAAACTTATGCAGTTACTATTATTGCGACCATGCTGCTGGGCAGCCTGCTGTTGAAAAATGCTGGCGAACTTGCAATCACCTATCCCCTGGTTCTGGGTGGTGTTTCAATTATCGCTTCGATCATTGGAACCTTCTTCGTGAAGGCAAACGAAGGTGGCAAGATCATGAACGCCCTGTACCGTGGCACACTGGTTTCTGCTGTGCTTTCAGCCGTCGCGTTCTACTTCATCACCAATAAAATGATGGCTGGTATCGATGGCTATTCAACAGGGGCTTTATACGGCTCTGCATTGATTGGTCTGGCACTCACGGTAGCTATGATTATTATCACTGAATACTACACCGCTACTGAATATGGCCCAGTTCGCCGCATTGCAGAAGCCTCTACTACAGGTGATGGCACCAACGTTATTGCTGGCCTGGGTGTATCGATGAAATCGACAGCACTGCCTGTAATTTCAGTGTGCGCATCTATCTGGGGCGCTCATGAACTAGCTGGCCTGTACGGCATTGCCATTGCAGCAACCTCAATGCTGTCTATGACAGGTATTATTGTTGCCCTTGATGCCTACGGTCCTATCACTGATAACGCGGGTGGTATCGCTGAAATGGCTGAACTGCCCGAAGACATTCGTAATACCACGGATGCGCTAGATGCTGTGGGTAACACCACCAAGGCAGTCACCAAGGGTTATGCCATCGGTTCTGCTGGTCTGGCCACACTGGTGCTGTTTGCTGACTACACCAACACGCTGAGTGCTGCAGGTAAAGTCGTCGCCTTTGACCTGTCCAACCACATGGTTATCATCGGCCTATTTATCGGTGGCCTGATCCCTTACCTGTTCGGTGCCATGGCTATGGAAGCAGTCGGTCGTGCAGCTGGCGGTATCGTCAATGAAGTACGTCGCCAGTTCAAGGAAATGCCCGGCATTATGGATCGTACACAAAAGCCTGACTACTCCAAGGCAGTCGATATGCTGACCAAGGCAGCGATCAGAGAAATGATTATCCCTTCTCTGCTGCCTGTTGCTGTGCCTATTATTGTTGGCCTGACCCTGGGTGCAGAAGCACTGGGTGGTGTACTGATTGGTACCATTGTAACCGGCCTGTTTGTTGCGATTTCGATGACCACCGGTGGTGGTGCCTGGGATAACGCCAAGAAATACATCGAAGATGGCAATCACGGCGGTAAAGGATCTGATGCACATAAAGCCGCTGTCACTGGTGACACCGTCGGTGACCCATACAAAGATACAGCAGGCCCTGCGATCAACCCGCTGATTAAGATCATGAATATTGTGGCACTGCTGATTGTGCCCCTGATCTAATCCTGCTACTACTGGTAATAAAAAGGCGAAGCGCATGCTTCGCCTTTTTTTTGCTTATACATATTGCAATTAACAGTAGTCAGCTCATACTTTTCTTGACATGAGTCATTGCAAGAAACATTCTTCATCCGCAATCTTAAAGAGCTGATAAAACCAATAACTCATCAAAATGACCAAATGCACAAGGAGAATAGAGATGATCCCAGTTGAAGAGCTAAGAAATGAGAATGACGCCATAAAAGACCTGAGCAATGTACTCTCCAATCTGGTTACAGATCAGTCACTCCGAACTAATACTATATTTTGCGAACTACTGCATCGTTTTCAGGAGAAGCTTGATGCACATTTAAAACATGAAGCGAGATCTATTTATCCTCAATTACTCAATCACGATGACAATCACATCAAGAAAGTTGCCAATGATTTCCTGAGTAACACCCACGAACTTGAACGCATCCTGTCGAAATATGTAAAACGCTGGTGCCATCAGATTAATACTGAAAATCACGAAGAATTTGAGAGAGAAACACTGGAGATATTCCGATTGGTAAATGAACGAATTCAACTGGAAGAATCTCATTTATTCCCGGTACTATAAGCGATTACCCAGCATGACATTTGTCGTTTTGGGACTCATTGCAATCAAAACATAGTCGTTTATCTTGATTGCAATCAATACTTATACAAGAACACTCAGATAAAGTTAAATCTTAAATAAATAATCATGAGGCTCTGCAATGTCCTTATCACATCATCCGCTTGTTGATGAATTCCCCGAACACAAGGACACTATTCATCAGCTAAAACTGAACAACCCGCATTTCCGGCGTTTGACTCATGAATACGAGGGCCTGGATAAATCCATCGTTCGAGCCGAACAGGGCATAGAGACCATGAACGATGACTATCTTTCAGAAATTAAAAAAGAACGCCTGCACCTGAAAGACATCATTTACCAGATGATAAAAAACCCAACTTAAACACTAGCGATTTACGAGCAACCTATGGCCTCTTTCGACAAAATAAAACAACAACTATTATCGATGCGTGAAGACTACACACAAAGAATCGAGGCGATCGAACAGGATACTCACCATAAAAATGAGCCGGTTGAAAAAGATTTTGCCGAACAGGCCACCCAGAGTGAAAATAATGATGTATTGGCCGCACTCGATAATGAGGCCCAGCTCATGGTGATGCATATCGACAGAGCACTCGCACGTATCGAACAGGGAACCTACGGTATATGCAAGGCCTGTGGCAAACCGATTCCTGAGCAGCGTTTACAGGCTGTTCCCTATGCAGAACTGTGCATAGCCTGTGCTGATAAAAACCACTGATCCTCTCTTTTCCAAATAACAGGTAATTTCATCCAGCGCACGATGAAACTATTGCCTTGTTCGACCCTCTCAGTTAACCAGGACCAAATAACTGAGAGGGCAAACCGATATGAAAAAATTCCTACTGGGCATGGCTAGCCTTCTGGTACTGTGCAATACAAACAATGTCATCGCTCAGACACCCGCAACAGCGATATTTGCCGGTGGCTGTTTCTGGTGCATGGAACCGCCCTTCGACAGGCTCGAAGGCGTGCTCTCAACCACATCTGGCTACACTGGTGGCCAGACTGAGAACCCCAGCTATAAGGAGGTGTCAGCGGGCGGCACAGGCCATACTGAGGCCATTAAAGTCGAGTACGATCCCTCAAAAATCACCTATGAAGATCTGCTGGCAGTCTTCTGGAAAAATATCGACCCAACCACCAGAGATGCCCAGTTCTGTGATCATGGAAACCAGTATCGGAGTGGCATCTACTATCAAGATGAGGCACAACGCCAGGCCGCTATGGCCTCACTCAAGGCCATGCAGCAGAACAAACCATTCAAGGAGGCCATTGTTACCGAGATAGAAGCTGCCTCCATCTTCTACCCCGCCGAGGATTACCATCAGGATTACTACCAGAAGAACCCCGTTCGCTACAAATACTACCGATACCGCTGTGGCCGGGATCAGCGCCTGAATCAGCTCTGGGGCGAGAAACGATAATCATCCGCGTTAGTGATATCAATAACCTATACCCCAAATGCCCTAGATCAAGTGACTACGAAAACAGGCTGTTTTACTGTAGAATTCAGCGCTCAAATTTTAAGCTTTTGACCGATTATCAATAAAGTGCTGGTTCAACCGCCAGCGTAAGCCATCCAGGAGACATTACATGATTAAACCTCATGGTTCTAACGAACTAAACCCATTGTTCGTATACGACTCAGCTAAAAACGAAGCACTACAGAAAGAAGCAGAAGGCCTGCCATCGATCGTAATTAGCTCAGCTGCTGCCGGTAATGCCGTTATGCTAGGCGCAGGTTACTTTAACCCACTGACAGGCTATATGAACAAGGCTGATGCCCTGTCTGTAGCTACTGACCTGAAAACCACCTCTGGTCTGTTCTGGCCAACACCTGTACTGAACCTGGTTAAAGATGCTGCTGGCATCAAAGCCGGTGACCGCATCGCGCTGAAGGACCCAAACGTTGAAGGCAACCCGGTTGTTGCTGTGATGAATGTTGAAGCCGTTGAAGAATTCAGCGATGCCGACATCGCGCTAATCACTGAAAAGGTTTATGCCCCTTCTCCAGACGAAGCGCACCCAGGTGTGGATGCCTTCCTTGAGCAGGGTAAAATCTGTCTGTCAGGCCCTATCCAGGTTCTGAACTTCTCCTACTTCCAGACTGAGTTCCCTGATACATTCCGTACCGCCGTTGAAATCCGTAACGAAATAGCTGAGCGCGGCTGGAAGAAAGTGGTTGCCTTCCAGACTCGTAACCCAATGCATCTGGCCCACGAAGAACTGTGCCACATGGCCATGGATCGTCTGGGCTGTGACGGCCTGGTTATCCACATGCTGCTGGGCAAACTGAAAAAAGGTGATATCCCTGCGCCAGTTCGTGATGCCGCAATTCGTAAGATGGTTGAGCTGTACTTCCCTGAAAACAGTGCCATGGTAACCGGTTACGGCTTTGACATGCTGTACGCAGGCCCTCGTGAAGCCGTACTGCACGCCGTATTCCGTCAGAATATGGGTGCCACCCACTTCATCGTTGGTCGTGACCACGCGGGTGTTGGTGATCACTACGGCGCCTTTGATGCCCAGACTATTTTCGACGATCAGGTACCAGCTGGTGCGCTGCAAATTGAAATCTTCCGTGCTGACCACACCGCCTACTCCAAGAAACTGGATAAAGTAGTCATGATGTGTGAAGCCCCTGACCACACCAAGGATGACTTCGTTCTGTTGTCAGGTACTAAAGTACGTGAAATGCTGGGTAATGGCATTGCGCCACCCAAAGAGTTCTCACGCCCTGAAGTAGCTCAGATTTTGATGGATTACTATCAAAGCTTAGACGCTTAAGTTTTAGTACTTAATCGTTATAAAAAACGGCGCTGATCGAAAGATCAGCGCCGTTTTTAATGGCTATTAATAAATATTTATATTTTAATTATGGCCCGCTAGTACCAAAAACATGAGGTGTGTGGCAACTATAGCAGTTATCACCTGACTTTCCACCAGGCCCACCTTGATGTTCATTGTTATGACAGACCTTACAACGATCCGTATCCACGGCATAACCAGTTGCACCTATCCCTGGGTAGTAACCTGTCAAGTTAGGTTTTTCCAGGCCGACAGTATCAGCTGTGTGCGTACCGTGGCAGGCGTTGCACTTGACCATGGTATGGGTCATTTTTGATGCCGCATATTCATTTACCAAGGTCTGATTCGTTTCATGACAGCCACCACTCAAACAGGAGTAACTGAATTCCACCGCAAAGCTGGTATCAAAGACCTGTGTAGGTGCGGGATCACCTCCACCAGGACCACCGGGACCACCAGAATCACCGCCGCCTTTCTTACCAGCAAAAGACACTGAAGAACCCATAACCAGAATAATCAGGCAGGCCAGTACAGATTTAATGGATTTATTTAAGTATTTCATTTTTATTCTCCTCCATTAAGCCTTAGCCAGACTAACAGCGCAGTGTTTATAGATAGGTTGTTTACAATCCGGGTCAACCCAGTTCATGGTCAGTCGATTGGTTGCCGCCAGCCGGCTGCCATAAATGGCCTTATCCTGTGGATCAAGATCACCGAAGTGCATGGGGCAGAAAACCTGGCCTCTTTGCACTGTGCCAACAATGAGTGCTTTAACAACAATCTCACCGCGACGTGTGGTCAGTCGAACCAGTTCACCAGTGGCTACTTTCAGAGATTTGGCGTCATCGGGATGCATCTCGACATAGTTTTCTGGCACCATTTCATGTAACTGCGGTACTCGCTTGGTTTTGGTTCGACTATGGAAGTGTTCAATGACACGACCTGTGAGTAACCAGAAAGGATAATTACTATCCGGTACTTCTGGTGCTTGTTCATACTCTACCGCCCAGAGATAGGCACGACTCAGATTATCCGGATCAACCCATGGCTTATCAGGCGTACCTCCCTGAGTATCGTTCCAGTTAGTATTAAAGCGGCCATCACTGTATAGACGGGTACCACCATAGATGTTGCTCGGTGTGGATGGCCACTGAATACCATTATTGGCTTCAATCCTGGCATAGGTCATGCCACTCATATCGCAGATGGTACCAGCAGTGCATACCTTCCACTCTTCGAAGGCTTGCTCCGATGTGGTGAACCCGATAACCGAGTTACCGTCCTTGTCGGCAAAGCGGGAGTCCATGGAGGCAATTTTATCAGCCACCATTTTGGTGATATCAAGATCGGAATAGGCACCATAGCCCTGAGGCCTGAGATCATAACCGGCAGGTAAAACAGCCTGACGACCAAGATTTACTTTACGCTCTGAACAGGTATAGACACCCGTTTTTTCGCCCCACATCGCTGCAGGCAGGAACATATCAGCAAAATGAGTACATTCCATGGGTTCATAAATATCCTGCACCACAATGTATGGACGGTTTGGATTATTAAAATCCATATAGGAATAGAGCTTGTTCAGATCCGGCAAAGTAACCGCTGGATTGGTACACTGAATCCAGAACAGGCTAAGTTGGCCATTACGCATCATTTCTACATGGCTATTGAAATCCTGATAATCACGATTGGAAGTAATAGCTGTAGGTTTATGTGGCGGAATTTTGCCTCTGGGTACATTCCAGAAATCTTCCAGCCAGCCCACATGATCAGGGTTGTAGTAGTTACGATAACCCGCCAGAGCAGACGAAGCACCGGCCTCACGATTACTCATAGCGGTAGCCTGCCCGGTGATACTAAAGGGCGAGGATCCGGGACGACCAATCTTACCCATGATCAGGTGCATGGCACAGATCATACGCACGGTGTTGGTAGCACCCATTGACTGATAAACACCCTGAATAAACAGCGATAGTGTTTCAGTTGATTCACCAATCCATTTTGCAGCCAGCGCAATATCGGCCGCGGGGCAGCCAGTGATATCGGATACATACTCCGGTGTATATTTGGCCACGGTCGCAGCCATCGCAGCATAATTACGTGTGTGTGCATTGATGTAATTACTGTCAGTCCAGTTGTTGGCAATAATCTGTTGCACAATACCGTTAATGAGCGCCAGGTTAGTACCTGGCTTAAGCGCCAGGTGCAAATCAGCACTACGGGCTGTTTGTGTACGACGTGGATCAACCACAATCAATTTTGGTGCCCGGCTTGTACGTCGTGCCCTGGCGATACGACGCCACAGTTGCGGATGCATCTCAGCTGGATTCATACCGAATACAAAAAAGCAGTCGGTATTTTCAACGTCATCATAACAACCTGGCGGACCATCAGAACCAAATGTAGACAGGTAACCAACAACTGCTGCTGCCATGCACAGGCGTGTATTTGAATCCATGGTGCCAGTACCGATTGCACCTTTGCCCAGTTTGCCAAAGGCATAATATTCTTCAAGCGTCCACTGTCCAGTGTTGTAGGTAGCAATGGAATCAGCACCCATTGAATCAACACCATCGATTATCTTCTGACACAAAATAGTCGTCGCTTCATCCCAGGTAATTTTCTGCCAGTTACCATTGGCATCCCTGATCAGGGGCCATTTACCTCGATCTGGCGCATCCAGTATTTTGTGCTCATAGAGCCCTTTAACACAAACTCGACCATTATTTGTCGGATGCTTTTCATTGCCGCGAACTGCCACTGCCTCACCAGCTGCATTAACACCGATACTAAGGCCACAACCAAAGGAACAATAACCACAGACAGAATAAACCCAGTTTGTTACGTTATTAAATGTATCATCGGCCTTTGCATCCGAACTGGCCAATAAGTTAACAACACCACCGCCAATAACTGCCTGCGATGAAGCTATTGCACACCATTTCAAAAAACTACGCCGTCCATGATTGCAGATATTTGGATCTTTTTTCAAAGCTTCCAGCTCATCTTTGCTAAAAAGATCGACTTGTATTTCGTTCTCTTTTGATACCATTGCACTTCACCCTTTATAATCATTTATAAAATTAAAAATGCATTGCCAGGTTATGGAGTAATAAGCTGAACCAAATAACGCAACATGGTTTTATCAATGCTGGCGGTATCTTTACGTAGAAATAAAATTATTAGCAATGACAAATGTCATTCTGCTTAAGTAAAAAGATAAAAAAATACTAACCAATTGAAATAGCAATAAAGATTTATAGAAAAATTATCATGATAAGAGATAGCGAATGAGGCAATACCTTGATAGCAGGCATGTTGAAAATAAATTATTAGTAATTTTTGAATCGTAGCATATAGATTATTAGCAATAGCTAATAAAATCAGGATGACAATCAATATCCCACACTAATTTCTTCCAGGGACTTCAGATCAATAATAAGAAAACCTTGCTTACTGACACCAATATAACCATCAGACTCCAGCTGCTTGATACTTCGAATCAGTGTCCTCTGGGTAATACCAAGCATATCGGCAAGTTCAACACGAGATAACAGGTCACGCAGAAAACTGTTTTTTAAATATTGATCATGGTGTGTTTCCTGTAGGTACACCAGGTATGAGGCCAGACGCTCAAGTGCATTTTTCTGACCAAGATTAGCAATATGCCGTATATAGGCATTTAAATTACACGACATGGCATACATTAAAGTCTCTGTTATTTCACTGTAACGCCCTGCACTATTACGCAGATCATCACACTTCAGATAGCAGACACTGACATCATTGAGCGCCTCAGCAGAACTCGCATGTGATTTCATGTACAAATCATCACAGGCAATAAGATCGCCTGGTATCTGCGCCAGCTTGTGTATTTGACTCTTACCATTAGCCAGGGTTTTGTAAACCTTAACCTCGCCTGATAACAGAATATACAGATGACTACAGATATCACCTTCCTTATAGAGAGATTCTCTTTTATTAAATCGCTTTAAACTTAAACTGCGCTGCAAATCCCGCTTAGCCTGTACACTCAATCCTTTAAAATAAGATGATGTATCCATAATACAGGAGGCGCATCTGATATCTGCAGGCTTATCCATACATGGCCCTGCAATATTATTCTGCATCTGAATGTTTGAAGCTGCTTGGTTCATAAATATTTTAATGCAATAAATTCAAATCCTAATATTTAAGAATCAATCTATTAATGATTGATTCTTATTAACAATAAAACCTCATAGATACTCCCGAACATCCAGATACATAGCAGACAAAATACCAAGCAGAGATCGTAAAAACAAGTCAATTGTTCGTCAATTTTCGTTTACTTGAAAAAGAAGAACATTTTTTCACTATTTCCAATAAGATAAAAATTTTAAGGGACATTACTAGATGCAAAAAATTCAAACTAGCCAGTCTATACATCCACAATCAAACCGCGATAGAAAATAGCTATTTCTAATATACTAATACAAATAGCCAATACAATTAGATTCAGTCTTGTTAAAAAAATCTAACATTACCATGAAACCTGACACCACCACCGCCATGCAGAACCTGATCGACGAAGTTCGCGCAGCTATGCCGTTTGATGCCGGTGAAGCGCAGTTATGCGCCGATACATGCAATGGCTGTTCATTAAAATTGCTGGAGTTCCTGGATATGGAATTACAGGACTGGGAACAAAAACTACAGGATGGCGTAAAGCCAAGCTTTGGTGATATCCATAAAATGGGTAAGACCTGCAAGAAGGTTTATATGGTTTTGAAAAAGAATGGATTGATTGATGAATAACACTTCTCTTGTCATCTCGAAAGCATGTGAGAGATCTTTTCCTGGATTATTACCTTGGCAGAGTGGGTTCTAGCACCCACGACTAGTAAAATATCAGATAATTAATACTGAAAGAAAAAACCAAGATCCTTCACATACATTCAGGATGACAACATAAAAACTAAAACTTAGGCCTCGGCACAAACGCCACTTCATCACCGTGCTCGACCAGCGTATACGGTTCTGAAAACTGTCGATTCACTGTAACCTGAACCCGATCATCTGCATAGTTCTCCTGCCAACGCTTGCCCCTGCCCCGCATCCACTTCAACAAAGTCTCAACATTGGTCACAACATCAGGAACTGCAACCTCTTCCTCATCCTTGCCTGCAATCTTTGCCAGCTCGATAAAATAAACCAGCTTGATGGTGACCTTACCATCTTCCCCGACAATACGACCCTCACCACGTTGTAAATTATGCGCGGCTAGGTCTTTCAGGTATTTATTCCAGTGCTGCTCATAATTCACTCCTAGCTCATGCAAGGTGCCCCATGAATAGATACCGGTGTTGTGGCCATCATCAAAATTAATTTTCAAGGCATAGGTACCCTGGGGTTCGAGACTGGATATATTGACCAGTTCCTTGCCGTGTACCGGTTTGGTCATCGCCTTGACTTCAGCCGAGGGCGAAAATACCCGCAGGTACTCACAGGGATACTTAAAGCGGAAGCCATCGGAATAGGCAATTTCGAGCAGTCGCGACTTCTGGTGCAGGCTGATTTCTGTGGGGGCAATATGGCTTACTTGTTCTGACATGTTGTTCAAATCGTTTCTGATGGATTAACTGGGGCGCTATTCTACCTGTAATCACTGCCAGTGTTAGCCCAAACATAACAAGGATAATGATTCTCAATAAAAGTGTCTCGTAGGGTTTTCTATCTCATTGATTTTTATAATTAAATATAAAAGTATCGCCCCATAAATAAAATTTATCACATCAACAATAAGTTTGTTTGGTGTTTGCTCCACAAAGCGCTATGGTGCACCTCCGTAAATGCCGGTTTTCTTTGCTTTTTGCCCGGCTTTGGGACAGAATATGTGCCCTATTTCGTACTTGCGAGCTGTAGCTCGGGTACTTGCAAATTCTTCTCTCTTCGGAGGGCGACCTGATAAAGGTGTGTGCTGCGGGGATGAGGGAACGATGTCTTACTAATCGGGCATCAATACGTGATTTTGATTCTAAAGGGCTTGCTCTGTAAGCCTACAAGATGAAAAAAGGTAGAGATTGAAATGGTGTTTCAGCTCAGTCTGCAGCATGATTTTGAAATCTTCCGCAACTGCAATTGCAAAAACTAAAACTCTAGGAGTTAATAATAATGCCTACTTTTGTACGTACAGAAAAGTGTGATGGATGTAAAGGTCAAGACCGTACGGCTTGCATGTACATCTGCCCTCACGATCTGATGAAACTGGACAAAGATGGTTCTGACACTGGTCACGCCATGAAGTCTTATAACCAAGAACCTGAGCAGTGCTGGGAATGTTATTCCTGCGTTAAAATCTGCCCACAAAACGCTATCGAGTGCCGTCACTATGCTGACGTTGTTCCTCTGGGCGGTTCTGTACAGCCTCTGCGCGGTACTGATTCAATCATGTGGACCATCAAGTTCCGTAACGGAACTATGAAACGTTTCAAATTCCCAATCCGCACTACCGCTGAAGGTTCTATCGATCCTTATGCAGGTAAACCACAAGCTGACATGGCCAAGATCGAAGAGAACGGTTTCTTCAATCACATGGAACAGAATGGTTACCGCGAAGGCGACCGTAGCGAACTGATCAATCTTTAATTTAAGAGGTTTATAAAAATGGCTGAATTTGGAAATCCTGAAGTCGTCGAAGAAGAAGTAGACATTCTTCTTATCGGTGGCGGTATGGCCTGTTGTGGTACAGCGTTCGAAATCCCACGCTGGATCGAAGCATCAGGTGCTAACCTTAAAGTTAAGCTGGTTGATAAAGCTGCTATGGATCGTTCTGGTGCGGTTGCCCAGGGTCTGTCTGCGATTAACACCTACATTGGTCCTGAGCAGGATCCAGCTGACTACGCTCGTATGGTCTCTAACGACCTTATGGGTATTACACGTGACGATTTGGCATACGACCTGGGTCGTCATGTTGACGAGTCTGTACACCTGTTCGAAGAATGGGGTCTGCCGATCTGGAAAACTGACGAAAACGGTGAGCGTTTCGACGGTTCTAAAGGTATGACACCTCTGAAAGACGGTGGTAAACCAGTACGTTCTGGTAAATGGCAGATCATGATCAACGGCGAATCTTACAAATGGATCGTTGCTGAAGCTGCTAAGAAAGCTCTGGGTATCGAAAATATCCAGGAACGTGTTTTCATCGTTAAGCTGGTTAACGACAAGAACGAC
>JAOUQA010000295.1 GCA_029879605.1 Gammaproteobacteria bacterium | reverse complement strand
TAATGGTGTATAACTCAATATCGAGTTTAAGAGTGCGCGACCCCGCCCCTGGTTTAAATCACTGCCATACCAGTTTGAGGCGTTTTAAATGCTAATAAGAAGTTTTGTGTTAATATTATTCATGGTTGACGTTTTCTCAGGCGACATTGTTTTTGCGCAGACATTGAAATCACCGAGCAACAATCCAGGGTATGAATTTCATGAGCCAGGCAAAGTAATTGATAGATATTTCAAAGCGCTTGATAAGGAAAGTCTGACCGTCCTGGGTCACAGGCTTGACAAGTCGATGCTAGTTCCTGTTCGCGTTGAATATGTTTATGAACTTAACAGCACTGCACCGAAAATAAAAGTTTACTCGAACATTAAACAACCTGTCATAGTCACTGGCACAACAAATTGCAAACTTCGAGGGGTTAGTGCAAATTTAGACAATGAAGGTAATATTATAGAGACTGAAGCACACGTCTGGTCTGATTAAAGAATACAAAAAACAAATCCATTTATTCTCATGTCCATGCTCTCAGATTAAGAAAAATATTTATTTCCCATCCTCACCACCTCAGGTTAAACTTGCGACTTTAGATACATCCCAAAGGACTGAATTTGGATTTTGTAATTGATCGCGCCGAACATTTAGGCGTTTCAGATAATGAAATATCTACACTCCTCCACCAGGTTTACGTGGATGGAGGTTATACCTCATCAGAGGTCGCCCAGCGGGTCTTTGAACCATCCCTGGTACGGAAACGTGGGCAGATGTTTACTGCAAGAAATACCTCTAACAACCAGTTTGCCGGGATGGTAATCATTGTACCCCCTACATCCAGTGCAATCTCGCTAGCGAAAGAAAACGAATGCGAAATGCACCTGCTAGGTGTCAAACCCGAGTTCAGGGGTTCGGGACTGGGTCGTAAATTGGTCGCTAAAGCGATACAACATTCAGAGATAAATAAATACTCAAAAATTATCCTCTGGACGCAGAAGTCCATGCTACAGGCCCAGCAACTTTATGAGTCATTCGGTTTCCGACAAACAAAGGAAATGACTAAAAACGGTATTGAGTTCCTGGTGTATGAAAGGAATAACATCACTAATGCGTAGCATGGTAATTTTGACTTATGAATAAAACTAAGCAACAAGTTCAGAAATTCTACGATGTCATCTGGAATGCATACGACAAAAGTGCCATACCATCAGTACTGCATGAAGATGTCTCCTTTCGCGGCTCTCTCGGACAGGAAAAACGAGGCCATAAAGGTTTTGCTGAGTACGTGGATACAGTTCATAAAGCACTTGGTAATTACCGATGCGACATTCAGGAGCTCATTTGCGAAGACAACAAAGTTTTTGCACGAATGATTTTTAGCGGCATACATCAGAATGAATTCCTTGGATACCTGCCAACGATGAAAAAACTAAGCTGGGCTGGATGTGCTGTATTCACTTTTAATGACGACAGGATGCTGGATATCTGGGTTTTAGGCGACCTGAAAGGCCTTGAAGCCCAATTACAAGAGAATGCTCGATAAACACATTTGCACAGTGTCTTATTGAAACATAAAACTATCTTGCAGCTGGATATGAACAGTTCCTTTAAACCATTTGTGATGGAGATCAAGGAACCAGGGATTGAGAAATCACAGGCGCTGGTCATTGGCGATACAGTGAGGCGTGATCCTGGCGGCGCAAGCGCTGCCGGGATAGATTGTGTGCTGGTGGAAGGCGCGGCACAGCCTGATGCCATTGCCAGTTTTCCAAACCTGTTAGAATTCAGTAAAATCTGCCTGCAAGAGAGCTCAACTCTCAACAACTAGCAACTCAAGCAGGTTTACCTATGCCTGTTTATACCGTATCAAGGCTACGCAGTAGAAGGTAGTATTAGATTGAAAGACGATCCTGTTTCATCCGCCCTTGAAAAACTACCACGCATACTTCGAAAAGACCTGGATAAAGACCTCTGTGTCTGTAACCAGGTACCCAAGCTCGATATCATCAAGGCCATCATCAATGGCGCAACAACAGTAGAAGAAATCAAAAAAGAAACCTACGCCACCATGGGAACCGCCTGCTGCCAGCAACAGGTAGAACGCCTCATTGAATGCATCACCGCACCAGAACTACAGCACAAACTGAATAAAACTGAAGAATAAAAAAGGTGGGCAATGCCCACCTTTCAAGCTTGTTTAACGCATGATATTTCTATTTACTTTTTGTCTTCGTACCCCAGAACCGGTCTGAGAAGGACGGCTCATCTTTCTTTGCCACATTTGGTGGGTCCAGCTGTTTTACAAGATAATCAGACTGTTTAGTCATACCTGCAACAATAATATCGTAAGCTAACCTGGCCTGATCTTTACCCAGTTTTTTACCCATTTCATGCTGGTCAGAGATCCATCCTGCATGTTCACTTAAATCATTCCTTGAGTCATCAAGCATATGGAAGATTTTATTCGGTTCGTTTGTCGAGCCCATGTTCTGGTACATATTCAGTCTCGAATTTATTACAAGCTCCTTGAAATTTTCGGTCAGGTAATAATCAAACTCAATAAACATCACGGCATCATATTTTGAGGATTTGGTAACTTTATAGTATTCCGGGTAATCTCCTGTCTCGACAACCAGCTTCTTAACCTTGGCCCACTTAACTTTACTTAACGCCGTTTGATAAATCGATTTCGTTGTTTCCGGGATATTCCGTGCATTGAGCCCCTCCATAACCGGCCAGATTGCCAGAGTACTCTTTTCTATCTTTTTTGCATCTGAGGTAGCATCGGCGATATCCGCAATTAACTGCGCCGTTTGAGAGAATGGGATAAACGTACTGCTCTTATGTGTCTTGGTATAGATACTGTCATATTTAAAGACAATATGGACCTCAATGGTATTAATCTTTTGCTTGACTTCCGGTTTAATCTGACGACCTGCACCACATGCGCTTATCGTTAAAACTGAGCATAACAGAACAATATTTCTAACGTAATTTCCCAACTTCATACAACACTCCTGTGAAAACAGCTCTTAACCATACCAACATGGTCAGGCTAATACTTTAATTACAAATAACGATGATAGTGTATCATTCAGTAAAAATCACTACACATATGCGATTAAACCGATACAACCAACAATATCTAAGTCAAAAAAACAATTATGAAAAGGTGTTGGGATTCGCAGGCTCATCCCAACCTACGCACTGAGCCCCTTTGATGGCTTGTTGAATTTTTGTATTCACTTTGAATTAATCAGGGCGCTGCAGGGACGACCTGAGCGAAGCGAAGAAGTGCCGAATGAAACCCGAAGGGGTTCTACGGTGCGTGGCGCTGCTCATCGTCGGCACAGGATGTGCTGTCGATGAGCACCAACAATGAATACAAAACATTCAACAGGTTTATGCCATCACAGGAGTGCCCTTTCTTTTGGTTACTTTTCTT
>JAOUQA010000294.1 GCA_029879605.1 Gammaproteobacteria bacterium | reverse complement strand
TGTAACAGCCGTCATTAATGCCAGTGCCTGTGGTGTAATCGAAACCGCACGTAAGAATGGTAATAAAATTGGTAAAGTTTATGCCGGTCGCAACGGTATTATCGGTGCATTAACTGAAGATTTAATTGATACCAGCAAAGAATCTACCGCAGCAATTTCTGCTTTACGTCATACACCTTCCGGTGCGTTTGGCTCTTGTCGCTTCAAGTTAAAAAGTATTGAAGAAAATCGCCGCGAATATGAACGTTTAATTGAAGTCTTCAAAGCACATAACATTGGTTACTTCTTCTATAACGGTGGTGGTGATTCAGCTGATACCTGTTATAAAGTTTCCCAGTTATCAAAAGAAATGGGATACCCAATCCAGGCGATCCATGTACCTAAAACAGTTGATAATGATCTACCGATTACTGATAACTGCCCGGGTTTTGGTTCTGTTGCTAAGTACATTGCCGTTTCTACCCAGGAAGCAAGCTTCGACGTTGCTTCAATGTGCAAAACCTCAACCAAGGTTTTCGTCGTTGAAGTTATGGGTCGTCATGCTGGCTGGATTGCAGCGGCGGGCGGACTTGCTTCTACTGAAGAAAATCCAATTCCTATCGTTATCCTGTTCCCTGAAGTGGAATTCAACCAGGAAAAATTCCTTGCCAAGGTTGATGCCAATGTTAAACAGCACGGTTACTGTACTGTCGTTGTTTCTGAAGGTACACACTGGCCAGATGGACGTTTCCTTGCTGAAACCGGTCTGAAAGATGCCTTTGGTCACAGCCAGTTAGGTGGTTGTGCGCCTGTTGTTGCTAATATGATCCAGGAAAAACTGGGACATAAATACCATTGGGGTGTTGCTGATTACATGCAACGTGCGGCACGCCATATCGCATCTAAATCTGACGTTGATCAGGCATATGCTATGGGTAAAGCGGCTGTTCAGTTTGCTATACAAGGCCACAACTCAGTTATGCCTACGGTTGACCGTATTTCCAATAAACCATACAAATGGAAAGTTGGTATGGCACCACTGAGTAAAGTTGCGAACGTTGAAAAAATGATGCCCGCTAACTTCATTACACCTGATGGATTCGGTATTACACAAAAATGTCGTGAATACCTGTCACCATTAATCAAGGGTGAAGACTATCCTCCATATAAAGATGGTCTGCCAAAATACGTTCGTATGAAAGGTGTAGCAGTTGCTAAAAAACTGGAAGATTTTGAAATCTAAAATTTCCCGGCATTAAACTAAAAAGCGGTGTCTTATTTAAGCGCCGCTTTTTTTATTTCTGCTACCTGAATATTTTTGTCTTTACCTGCAACAATTGCATCACGCATATTATTCAGCTCACTGATAAGTTCCTTAACCTTGCTATAGTCTTCACTCGCCAGTTGAAACTCAATTTTTGCACAAAGATTAGTAATACACTGATAACCATATCCACCACCTGAGCCTTTAAGCTGGTGCGCTAACCCGGAAAGTTTAATCCAGTTAGCTTCATCCAATGCCACATTAATTTCCGTTATAAACTCGGGCAATTTATTAATAAATTTTTCAACCAGCTCGATCATTTCTGGTTCTGTTTCCAGTAATGTCGAGGTAATGACTGCCGGATTTTCAACAACCAAAGCTGATTTATTTTCAGATAAATAACGTGCAACCGTGTTATACAAATGTTCCCGGTTTATTGGTTTTGTCAGGAAATCATCACTGCCTGCTTTCATGCATTTATCACGATCACTCTTCATTGCGTTTGCCGTCATCACAACGATTGGTCTTTTGTATCCCTGTTCACGTAATTTTTCTATCGCAGTTAATCCATCCATCACTGGCATCTGCATATCCATTAAAACCAGGTCATAATCGTTTTCTATTGCCTTTTCAATTCCTATTAATCCGTTTTCTGCATAATCTGTTTCACAACCCAGTTTATTTAATAACATTTTGACTAGATTTCGAATATCTTCATTATCATCCACGATGAGAATATTTCCGGTAAACTGTTTTGCCACGTTTGTTTCTATTGCTACATCAGTGGTGATTTTGCTCTTTCTTTCTTCCTGTTGATAAATAAAATCATCATTAGATATCTCGGCGTCCTGCAACAAAACAGTAAAACTACTGCCTTTTCCCGGAACACTGTGAACCAGTAACTCCCCATTTAATAAATCAACCATTTCCCTGGATAGAGATAATCCCAGTCCCGTCCCTCCAAACTGCCGGGTAATAGAATTATCTGCCTGCTTAAATGGTAAAAATATTTTACTGATTTGTTCCTCTGTTAACCCTATACCCGTATCAACTACTTCAAATGACACCTGGTTTGTTTCCGTTTTATACGAAACATTTAAATATACATAACCCTGGTTAGTAAACTTCACTGCATTTGAGCAAAGATTTAGTAATATTTGTTTTAATCTTAACGGGTCTGTAATAATTGTTTTTGGTATAGGGAATTTATAATTAATACCAAATGTAAGGTTCTTTTCCTTCACCTGCATACTTACGAAATCATTTACTTCATCCATCACTTCAAAAATAGATGTTGGCATTTTTTCTATTTCAAGCTTACCCGCTTCTATTTTTGATAAATCAAGAATTTCATTAATAACATTTAACAAATGTTTTCCACTTCGTATAATTGTATTAATTGAATTTAATCTTTCATGCATGGATTGATCTGAATCGAGAATAGATTCAGCAAACCCAATAATCGATGTTAGTGGCGTTCGAATTTCATGACTCATATTAGCCAGAAAACTACTTTTAAAACGGCTGGTCTGTAATGCCTCATCCCTGGCATTTTTGATATCTTCTGCCTGCTCAGATAAAATTATTCGCTGTTGATTTAATTTCATCATCATTGAGCTGATAATAATTGCTGCCCAAAAGACCACCCAGAGTATGACAATACTGGTAATAATAAGCGGCATACCAAACACATCATAAAACTCAGAAATAGCAGATGATGACAAAGGGTAAATCAGAATTAAGTTTCCATTATATTCTGGTATCGGACTTTTCAACCAAAGAAAATTCTGCTCCTGGTAGTATACTTGTCCTTCATTGCCCGCTGAATTCTTTATATGCTGCAGGAAAAATGATTCCTTTTCTTCTAAATCAGAACTACCAAAAATAATTTTCCCCGAATCACCGACAAAAAACGACATTTCTCCCGCCGTTTTCATACTGTGCGAAAACTCTGCATATTCAATCTGAATATCATGAAGCTTAATATTGTGGCTATAAAAAACATGATCCCGGACCTGGTCAGCAATCTTGCGGTAAACTTTTATCTCTTCCCTGTTTTTAAATTCGACCGAACGGTCATATACCACGACGGTAAATAATGACAAACCAAAAATGGTCAGGCTGGTAAAGCCCAGCAGAAATTTATTACGGCTTGAAATTTTCAATTGCTCTACTCATATAACAGTGATT
>JAOUQA010000293.1 GCA_029879605.1 Gammaproteobacteria bacterium | reverse complement strand
ACTGGCAGCCCAGCTTGGTGTCCAAATTAGCAGTATTCAAACCATTAAGGAAAGGGTAGTAAACGATAAATCCTACGTCACTTCTGATAAGCAAATAGACCAGTCGATCAAAAACAAGGAGGTTAAAGCCTATGTTCGTGCTACCTGGCATGATACCCGGAGTGATGAACTCTGGGTCTGGGTATACCCTGTCAACTAACGCATTTTTACCTGGTATAAGCCACCGCTATTTACTGGCGGCCTCCTGCTTAATCAGGTAATCGGCGATTCTTAACATATTTTCATAGCTCCCTGCGCTTTTACCCGAAAGCAGATACTTGCCATTAATCGCTATCGCCGGCACGCCATCAATTGCATAATCTTTAACTTTTTTAATAGCTTTGCGTACCTGTCCATCAATCGAAAAAGAGTTATAGGCCGCCTCAAATTCATCTTTATTCACACCTTTAGATACCAGAAAATCAATCATGGCTTCAAAAGTGTAGATATTTTTCTTATCTCTATGCATAGCATGAAAAATATCATCGTGGTATTTTTCACCCAGCCCCATAGCCTGTAACGCATAATAAGTTCTGGCATGCACTTTCCACTCTGGCCTGAATACAGCTGGAACACGAATAAATTCAACATTGTCTGGCTTGGTTTTCAACCATTCACTCAAAATAGGATCAAACTTGTAACAATGAGGGCAGCCATACCAGAAAAACTCCAGAACCTCGATTTTGCCCCCTGTCTCTGTTGGCTGCTCAGTAACACGCTTGTACTCTACGCCTTCGGTGTACCCCTCTGCATTCGCTACACCGCCAGTGATAAACAAAAATAAAATGCCAAACACCAGTTTTTTAAACATCTATTTTTCACTCCATATCATAAAATTTAGCTCTAATCTTTTTTAACAACTACGGAACGAGACTATCAATAGTAATACTCACACCTTCAGTCGCGCTAACATCTTCAACAGTGGCCTGACCAATATAATCACCGCTTTGAGCAATCGCAGTGCCTGCCTTGCTAATGCGTGCTGAAACAACCACCTGATCGAATGCGCTAAGGTTCATACCCTCAACCATACCCATAGTATCATCCAACACAATCGTAGCAGGTAAATCAGCCAAAGTAATTCGCTGCGCGGCAAGCGGCATCTTTGGCCCCTGTAATGCTTTCGCGTACACGAATACGACGTCGTTGCTCACAAACTTCTGCCTAGCCTCATCAGTAATATCAATCTTTATCTGTAACCTCATGTGTTCTGCAACCGCCACCTGGGATTTCGGTAAAAGCTCTTCCATCGAAGCCACTTCTTCACCAGCCGCAATCAGCTGCTCACGTGCATGCGCTATGTAATAACGAATGGAATTATCGACCTTTGGATCTTGCGTTGCCGCTTCAGACAGTCGTGATAAGTGCTCAATACTCTGGTGGTAATTACCAAACTGAAATTCAGCAACACCCGCAAACCATAAGGTGTTCAGATTATCTGGTTCCATGGCCAGCGCTTTCATTATCAGATCTCGCGCCTCATCATTAATTTTCTTGTCATTTATCAGAGCCAGCACCTCGGCATGTTCCAGCATGACCTGCGGATTGAGCTCAATTGCATTCGCCGCAATATATGCATTTGCCGCCTCACCATATCGCCCCAGGTATTTGTAAGAACGCGCCAGCATTACCCAATCTTTCAGCTCTCCCTTGTTTGATTCCAGATACTGTTCCAGTCTGGCCACCATATCATCAATCGATGGCTGCTTCTCCTCTGTAGCTGCCATTTCCTGTTGGCTACTGGCGTGCATACCCAGCTGGGTATACACCAGCATACTGAGTGTCGGTAAAAATACGGCAATCGCCAGAGCCAGCGCCGGGTGTTTTTTTGCCTCTGCCTTGTAGTGATGTGCCGCTGCCTGCTTACTTTCTACGGGCGTATCTTCGAGCAACTCCCTGTCCAGTTCCTGACGCGCAATTTTATACGCTGCCTGATCGATCCGACCTTCCTGCAGATCGATGTTCAGTTCATTTATTTTTTCTTCATGCAACTGAATGTTACTGGTTTTATAAATTACTGAGCGCCCCTGCCTAATTTTTATCAGTGGAAAAATAACCAGCACGATAGCAATCAGCAACAATGTCAGCATAGCTCCCCAGAAAGAAACATTCATGATTGACCATCCTCTTTCTTAGTGCCTTTATCATTAGCATTCTTTTGCTTTAATTCCATCTGTAAATTTCTCAGTCGCTCTGCCTCTTCTGCACTCAGTTCGCCAGACTGCGCAGATGAATTTTGTCGCTTAACAAATTCACGAGCATAAAACAGGCCGATTATAAAAATCACCAAGGGACCAAACCAGAGCAACCAGGTCATCGGCTCAAATGGTGGCTCGTACAGGACATAATCACCATAACGATCGACCATAAACTCCTTGATCTGTTCTTCTGTTTTACCTGCCTGCAACATGGTATGTATTTCAGTACGCAGATCTTTGGCCAGATCAGCATTAGAATCGGCTATCGACTGATTCTGGCAAACCAGGCAACGCAACTCATCACTCAATTTCTTGAATATCTTTTCCTGCTCTTTATTATCAAACTCAAAGGCGTCCATGGGTGCAGCCCACGTTATTATCTGATAAGCCATTAGCACTATAGCAAGCAAAATTCTCATGACTGATTTCCCGAGATAGTTTTAATCGCTTCCATCAATGCCTCGTAATTTTCCTGATCTGAAACCGGGCCAATTACCTTGTGTCGGATAATACCCTGTTTATCAATCAAAAATGACTCTGGTGCGCCATAAACTCCCCAGTCAATCGCAATACGTCCACTCTCGTCGGCGGCAATAACCTGATAAGGATTACCCAATTGCATCAGCCATTGTATTGCATCCTGTTTTTTATCTTTGTAATTCAAGCCGACAATTCGCAATCCAGATCGCGCCAACTGCTTGACCACTTCGTGTTCCTGACGACATGCATAGCACCAGCTCGCCCAGACATTCACTAGTGTAATTTGTCCTTTTAGGTCTTTATCGCTAAACACACCATCTTTATTAAGCAACGGCAATTCAAATACCGGCACTGGTTTGCCTATTAATGGCGAAGGTATCAGGCGCGGATTCAAGGTTAATCCTACTCCCAGCATTATTACCAGGAGCGAAAAAATAATCAGCGGCATAAATCGCTGCAACATAGATTTATTATTTTGTTTTATCTCTGTCATTGTTTTAATTTTTTATTAAATAAGGCTATGCGCGTTTCAGTCGGTAGCGACGATCACTCACTGCCAGTACACCGCCTAATGTCATAAATAAACTCCCCAACCATATCCACGAGATCATTGGTTTGTAATACAAACGCATACTCCACGAGTCGCCTCCCAATTGCTCACCCATTGCCGCATACAAATCTCGAAATAAACCAGCATCCACTGCTGCCTCGGTCATTGGCATAGGGCTC
>JAOUQA010000292.1 GCA_029879605.1 Gammaproteobacteria bacterium | reverse complement strand
CTCGCTGGGCCATTGCGCACAAGTTTCCTGCGCAGGAAGAAATTACTGTAGTAAATGATGTGGAGTTCCAGGTTGGGCGTACCGGGGCTATTACACCGGTTGCGAGACTTGAGCCTGTATTTGTCGGTGGTGTGACAGTGAGTAATGCAACACTCCACAATATGGATGAGGTGGAGCGTAAAGATGTACGTGTCGGTGATACCGTTATCGTACGTAGAGCGGGTGATGTTATACCTGAAGTCGTCAGTGTTGTTCCAGGTCTGCGAAAAAAATCTGCCAGAAAAATTGTTTTGCCCAGTCAATGCCCGGTCTGTCAGTCAGATGTAATACGTGAAGAAGGCGAAGCCGTTGCACGTTGTACCGGCGGGCTGTTCTGTGCGGCACAACGTAAGGAATCAATCAAGCATTTTGCTTCCCGTAAAGCGATGGATGTGGATGGTCTTGGAGATAAATTAGTCGAGCAACTGGTTGATGAAAAATTAATTGATCATGTAAATGATCTGTATACGCTAACAATAGAACAATTATCATCGCTTGAAAGAATGGGTGAGAAGTCAGCAAAAAACCTGGTACAGGCATTAAATAAAAGTAAGGAAGTCAGCCTGGAACGATTTATTTATGCCCTGGGTATTCGTGAAGTTGGTGAAGCGACTGCGTTAGCACTGGCTCAATATTTTGGTTCGCTAGAGAAGCTCATTGCTACCGGTTATGATGAATTACAACTGGTGCCCGATGTAGGTCCTGTTGTAGCTTCTCATATTGAGCATTTTTTTCAGCAACAACATAATATTGAAGTGATACAAAAGCTGGCCGACGTTGGTGTGAAATGGAAACATTCCGCGCCTGTCAGTTCTTTACAGCAGCCACTGGCGGGTCAGACCTTTGTTATAACTGGTACTCTTGCTACTATGGGCAGAGATGAAGCAAAGCGATTATTACAGGCCCGGGGTGCAAAAGTCAGTGGCAGTGTGTCCGGGAAAACAACTGCTGTGATTGTTGGTGATAATCCAGGTTCAAAACTGGCTAAAGCTGAGCAATTAGGTGTTGATGTGCTGGACGAGAATGGTTTGAAAAAATTACTGGCTTAACTAGTGACTTTTATTGTTAGATTTTGTAGCAGCATTAGAAGGTGGTGTGCGTCGTAGCTCAGAAAAGCGACCCTGTTTTACCAGGTTGTGAATATAACGCTGATTTTTTTCCAGTGATTCCATGTAATAGTTATTGCCAGAAAAATGCGCAACTGCATATTCATAGACACGTTTGAAGATTACATCCAGGCGTTTTTTAACTTCTTTTTCATAGAATACAGGTGTTTTTGTTAACAGGTCTTCAGCAGAAGAATAGATAATAATTTTACTGCCATCATGGCTGGTTTGTTCTGCCAGTCCACCGAGTACAAATTCCGGGTATAGCCGGTCCCGGCATTTTTCCAGGTAACAACGATCTGCCATTTGCGCAATTAGATCTGCTGTTCCAATCATATATCCAAGCAGATGAAATTTTTCATCGGGTAGTTTTATTTTATCTAATGCCATTTCATAGCCTGTGTAATGAACCATGTTAGCCGCTACTTCTGTGTATTCATCCAGGCCTATCATGGATAAATAGTTACGCAGGAATTCCGCACTTCTTGAAACATGGATACGTGTGTACTCAGCGCCATTAATATGTTTTTGATCATGTATTTTTCTAATGTAACCAGAGTCATGGAAAAGGGCAGTAATAATGGCGACTGACGTATGCATGGCACCAAAGGTCTGATGGCTATCTGTCTGTCGCTCATGGCCATCAATAATTCGCGCCAGTGCCAGGGTCATATCCAGAGTGTGCTGTTTGTCATGGTAAACAGTATCGCAGGAGGAGTAATTTTTGAAAAATCCTTCGAACAGGCTATCAAAGTCATCAAAGGCGCGCTCAATGTAGGAGGTGTTGCCATTGAGGTAGCAACTGCGAAAAATGTCACACACGGCATCTTTTACTGATTGTGTATCTGTGACATTGACGGTATTAGTTACATCGTATGCGGAGTCTCGGTAGTTCATAATCATTTAGTCATATTTGCTTGTATATAATCCTACAAACTGAAACCTAAACTGGGTGTGAGATTAATCACAGTATCTTATTTTTTAGTCGTTTGTAAATGGGTGATTATTCACAAAACCTGAGGTTTTCATGAAAATAGTGGGCTTTACTTACCCAAATGGGTGAAAACGCCATCCCAGTTATCACCCGGTGGGTTGTTCCTGAAATAGGCAATACGATCCAGGTAAATCTGGTATATTTTCTGCTCTGGTTCCTGTTGCTGTAATTCAAACAGAGTCTTTTCAGCATCATCCCACTTTTGTGCGCGATATAATTCAAGTGCATGGTGATAGGTCTTGATGCTTTTACGGGTTTTTTTATCAATAGTCTCAACCAGGCCCAGTGGTTCATAAATTCTGACAGGGTTATCTTTGCCTTTTACTCGAACCTGATCCAGTTGACGGTACTCAAATTCGGGTACCGCATAAATTGTGTATTCACTGGTAATGATATCAACACCATATACTTTAGTAAGTGCTTCCAGGCGGGAGCCAAGATTAACTGCATCGCCCAGAACGGTATAATCAACGCGGAACTCAGATCCTTTATTGCCTACATTCATTGGACCCGTGTTTATACCGACACCAATATGAATTTCAGGCCAGCCTTTTGCTTTGAATTCTTCACAAAGTTTGCGAGTTTCCTTAATCATATCAATACCGGTTAAAAGTGCATGGCGAGCATGGTCCGGGTCACTTAAAGGTGCGCCCCAGAATGCCATGATGGCATCCCCCATATATTTATCGATGGTGCCGCGGTATTGATGTATGACGCGTGTAAGAGGTGTAAGAAATGAATTGATAAACTGTGTTAGTTCTTTTGGTTCCATATTTTCCGAAATGGTTGTGAAATTGCGAACATCAGTGAATAGCACACTCATTTCGCGTATTTCGCCATCAAGATTAATTTTAGTTAAGTTGCGACTCATTTCATTAACCAGTTCAGGTGGAACATATTGTCCGAATAAACGAGTCAGTTGATGTTTGCCTCTTGACTCAACAAAGAAACCAAAAGCCATATTGATAAAATACAATAGCAGTATCAATGTTAAGGGTGCAGCCAGTGGAAGAACAATTTGCAAACTGTTCCAGGCATATAAGTTGATTGTGATAATAAAAATAAGGGTGCCGAATATGGTAACGGTATTCCTCAGCGGAGATATTCTGGGCAAAACATAGGACAGAGTAATACCGAGCAATACAAGTAATAATACTTCGAAGCCCATAATGTAGTCTGGTTTATGTTTAATTGTTTGATCCAGTATGCCTTGAATTATATTGGCATGTACTTCCACACCTGGATACGCTGCTTCAAGAGGTGTGGTTCGTAAATCTAGCAGGCCTGCTGCACTGGTACCAAATAAAGCGATTTT
>JAOUQA010000291.1 GCA_029879605.1 Gammaproteobacteria bacterium | reverse complement strand
CCTGAACAATAAATTCAGAATAGGACACTTTATTACTGTCCGCAGCACGTTGCGAAAAGTTACTAAATACAGATAGAAGGATTAACGCAATAACCCCCCACAAAATCAGGTTTTTCACCAGGTCGTTCAAGATAATACCTCGGTTTGATACATTAATATTATGAAATTACTACAGGGTTGCCATAAAAACCAGCTTTCCTGCCATTTTATGAATTAAATCGTATTTATTTTTTAAATCCTGTTGCCAGTGCATAAATTTCCCGGCTTCGCCCCCTGGATGCTTTGGGTTTACGCATGACCAGCTTGCCAAAATGCTGTCTCAACAAGGCAAGATACTGATCAAAGCCTTCACCCTGGAACAGTTTGACCAGCAAACCACCGCCAGGTTTCAAAACCTGAACCGCCAGATCCAGTGCCAGCTCAGCCATATACATAGCACGGGGTATATCTACCGCCTGCATGCCACTCATATTGGGGGCCATATCGGAAATTACAAGGTCAGGACTGGAGTCACCCAGCCTATCCAGCAATTGATGAAAAACACTTTCTTCTAGAAAATCGCCCTGGATAAACTCAACTCCATCCAGCGGCTCCATGGGAAGAATATCCAGGGCAATAATACGACCTTTACCCCCGAGTTTACGCGCAACATACTGGGACCAGCCACCGGGTGCTGCACCCAGGTCAATCACCATGACGCCTGGTTTGATCAAATGATCTTTGTCATCGATCTCCTGAAGTTTATACACTGCCCGTGAGCGATAACCCTCTTTCTGAGAGCGTTTAACAAACTCATCATCAAAGTGCTCTTTTAGCCATTTACCGCTGCTTTTACTACGGGGCATGAATTACTCGTGCATGATCAGAACTAAACAGATTCTGATTTGTCTGCTGCATATTGACGTGCTTTATCAAGGAACTCGATAATGAACACCAGGAACAATCCGAGAAAAACACCTACAATCATCGAAACCAGCACGATAATTTTCTTACCCTGTCCAACCGGCTCATATGATTTCATCGGCTCAACAATAGCCCGCGTTTCCAGTAAATTAGCCAGCTGAATATCAATTTTTACAAGATTGTCCTGCTGTTCTGATTGATTTCTTTCATTCTCAGCTAAATTATTAGCCAGCACATCACGTTGATTTTCGATTGTGATATACAATTCTTCCTGCAATTCTGCCAGTATCTGGTTTGCCTTACGCAAATCATTATCCATTATCATTAAAGCCAGCGCCTTGCCTTCCGTGCTGGCCTTTCTAACCGCCTCCTTTTTAGCCTTCTCTGAATCCGCAATTAATTGCTGAATATTTTTTATTCGTTTTTCGAGCAGCTTGATTTTCTCATTTAATCGTAAATTTTGCGCTTTAAAAAGCTCGCCCTGCTCTTTAAGTTTAATAATAGAGTTATTAACCCTGTTCCTGGTTAGCTCAATCTCTTTTCGCTCAATGGATGATATTCTCTGGTGATCAGTTATAACACTAGCTGCAATATTGTTTAGTATGCCAAAATAATCTGGCTGATCATCTTCTTTTCCACGAACATATAGATTAATAATCGAACTACCTTTGCCAAGACCTGATTTAATATCTGGTGCACCTCGTGTTTCCGGGTCTTTATCCATATATTGAGAAATAGCGACAGGAATATATACCCGGTTTATTTTCTCAAGCACAGTGACTGGCTCTTCAATACTTATAAACTCTGCACCCTGGATCTTGGTACCAATTTCAATAGCCGTGGAAAACTCAAAAATCCGGGGTTTAAGCAAGGCATAACTCAAACCCATCAACAAACACAAAAGGAATACTGAAAAAAGAATATTTTTCCGTTTTACCAGAACACACCACAAGTCCAGCAGGTTTATTTCATCCTCCCGGCTCGATTCAAAATATGCCATGGGCATGGTATTAAATTGTTTGACCTGACTTTCTTCAGCGCCAGTTCGCACTTCCTTATTTACAGCCATTTCTTATACCTATTATTGTAAAACTCTAGTCAATTTACCTGTTTTTACTGCAACAGTCATTACAAATTGCTAAGATGCCTGATTATTTCTCTGTACAAAAGACTCAACATGACACTATCAAAAAACCAGTTAAAACACCTGCAAAAACTAACACACCACATTAAACCAGTTATCAGTATTGGTCAAAATGGAATAACGGATAATGTTTTAAATGAGCTGGACATTGCCCTGAACCATCATGAACTGGTAAAAATTAAAATAGCCGGTGAAGACAGGGATGCACGCCAGGCCATGATCCAGGCATTATGTGAACAGACTGCTGCCGAAAAAATCCAGGCCATTGGTAAGACACTAACCCTGTTTCGGCGTAATACAAAAAAGCCAAAAATTGATTTGCCAGGGTGACCAGGCACAGATGATAAATCTGTGCCTGGTCATCCTGAGCCAGCCGAAGGATCTTAACGGAGTAGCCGCGTCATCCTGAGCCAGCCGAAGGATCTTAACGGAGTAGCCGCGTCATCCTGAGCCAGCCGAAGGATCTAACACATCCCAACACAAAATCCCTCCACTGCACGAGAAATCGCTCCCGCATTTCCCACATGACCTACATCCATGCAGGCCTCGGTCAGGATGACATATACAAACTATATATACCTGACTTCCACAATTTCCAGCGCCCTGACACCACCGGGAGTCTGCACCTCTGCCACGTCACCTTCTTCTTTACCAATCAGGGCACGGGCAATCGGTGAACTAATAGAAATCATATTAGATTTTATATCAGCTTCATCATCACCAACAATCTGGTATGTCACTTCTTTACCGGTTTCTTCATCCACCAGGTCAACAGTTGCACCAAATACAACCTTTCCATTAGCATTCAACGTGGTGACATCAATAATCGTGGCATTACTTAACTTGGCTTCGATATCTTTTATCCGGCCTTCACAAAAACTCTGCTGTTCACGTGCAGCATGGTATTCAGCGTTTTCTTTTAAATCACCGTGTTCACGTGCATCTGCAATCGCCTGGATAATACGGGGCCGATCTTCCGTTTTTAATTTTTTCAGTTCCTGCTGCAGTTTTTCTGCACCGCGTACAGTTAAGGGTACTTTATCCACTCTCAGATCTCCTGATGTAAGTCCTGCAACCGGTTAACTTCATTTTCAGACTGATATTGTAAAGCCATGCAGGTAGCCCTGGCACCCGCCAGGGTTGTCGTATAACTCACCTTATGCTGCAAAGCTGCTGCACGTATAGTATATGAATCCGCAATGGCTTTCTTGCCTTCTGTTGTATTAATGATTAAATCAATGTCATCATTCTTAATCATATCAACAATATGGGGACGTCCTTCATATACTTTATTAACGATCTGACACTCTACACCATTTTGTCTTAATATAGTTGCTGTGCCGCGAGTTGCCACCAGTTCAAAATTCTGCTCAACAAGCTGTTTACCAACCTCGATAGCCGGAATATGATCTCGTTCACGAACACT
>JAOUQA010000290.1 GCA_029879605.1 Gammaproteobacteria bacterium | reverse complement strand
GATATTAAAACGACGGTAATCATTTTTGCAGGCACCTTCCAGCGTGAATACCACGCAGGAAGCCACCGTGGCCTCCCCCTGGGTATGGCTAATATCAAAACATTCGATCCGGCCAGGTAATTCATCCAGCTGCAGGACACCCTGTAATTCTTCAAAGCGCTTGATCATGCTGGCACGGGATGAGTTTCTCACGTTGAGTGACGTCTGGGCATTGTTTAATGCCATATCAACCCAGCGTGCCCGATCACCACGAACGTTGCTGCTTAATTTCAGTTTGCGTTTACTTTTCTCAGCCAGCACCTGTTCAATCAATAACTGCTGTTCAACACTATGACTGAGAATAATTTCCGTGGGTGCTTCATGACTCATATAAAACTGGGGAACAAATGCAGACAGTACATCTGCTTCACTCATTGCTTCCGGTAACTGGGGAAAATAACTGCGATTACCCAGGTTGCGGCCATCACGAATAAAAAATACCTGTACGCAGGCCTGCCCTGCTTCGGCAACACAACCAATGACATCGATGTTTTTACTGTCACCACTGATATACTGTTTTTCGACCACCTTTTGTAATAGTCGTATCTGGTCCCGATAATCGGCTGCTTTTTCAAAATCCAGCCGTTCAGAAGCAGCCTCCATGTCTGCCACCATATCTTCAATAAGCTGCGTGCTTTTACCTTCAAGAAACATCAATGCATGATCAATATCCTGCTGATACTGTTCAGGCGTGATATACGCCATACAGGGAGCGGTGCAACGCTTGATCTGGTATTGCAAACAGGGTCGTGAACGGTTGTTGAAATAACTATCTTCACACTGACGAATCTTAAACAGTTTATGAATAAAGTTAAGACTTTCACGCACAGCCCCGGCATTGGGATAAGGACCTAAATATTTTCCCGGCTGCCGTTTACTGCCACGGTGTAAAACAATTCGAGGATAATCATCTTTATCTGAAATATAAATATAAGGGTAACTTTTATCATCCCGCAACAAAACGTTATAACGGGGACGATATTCTTTAATTAAATTATTTTCCAGTAATAAAGCTTCACCTTCAGTATGAGTGATTGTGACTTCAATATGATCAATCTGGTTGACCAGTGTTAATGTTTTTGGTGATAAACCGGATTTGCGAAAATAACTGGCCAGGCGTTTTTTTAAATTTTTGGCTTTACCCACATACAGAATTTCATCAGCAGCATTAAACATTCGATATACACCGGGATTGCTACTGGTGTTTTTTAAAAAATCTTTATGATCAAATGGCTGACTGGTCAATATAAATTTTCGTTCTATGGTAAAAAAAGATTCAGCGTATTATATCGCAGAAAGCGTTACTCTATGACTGAACTAACCAATAAGTTGCCTGGCGCGCACAAAAACTTTTTTAAACATCTCGGACGTTAGTCGTTTTGTTTGGGTGTTATAACGACTGCAATGATAAGAATCCAGCAAGGTTGCACGGGGCAACACATGCTCATGCAGATGACCAAATTTAAAATCTTTCTGTTTCAGACCCAGTGCCTTGATAACTGAATTATGGGCAATACTGCCGAGGGCAATAATGACACTATCATCTGCCAGTGCTTCAAGCTCAGTTTTTAAAAACTGGTTACAGGTATTAATCTCGGCACCAATGGGTTTGTTTTGCGGTGGCAGGCATTTCACGGCGTTAGTAATGCGACAGTTTTTTAATTGCAGACCATCCGTTGCAGATACTGATTCTGCTGCTGAAGAAAAACCGGATTCATACAGGGTTTCATATAATAGTATGCCGGCATAATCCCCGGTAAAAGGTCGACCGGTGGCATTAGCTCCGTGCATTCCCGGTGCCAGGCCAACAATCAGTAGCCGTGCATTATCATCACCAAACGGTGCAACAGGTCGTGCATGATAATCCGGGTAACTGGTTTTAACTTCAGTTAAAAAACCGGCTAAACGGGGACACAGGGTGCAATTCAGGTCAAATTCAGGGCTGGACATCAGGATTACACACTACATTAAGTTGGCGTTATAACTTATTGTTTAATAAGTTATTTAATTTGATCAGAATCATCAAGGATCCCATGTTTAATTGCCAGACGCATCATTTCCACATCATTAGATACATCCAGTTTTTCGTGCAGGCGTTTACGGTAGGTACTGACAGTTTTTGGACTAAGACTTAGCTTATCTGAAATCATGTTAGTGCGCATACCCTGGCTGATCATAATCAGAACCTGGAGTTCACGCTGTGACAATGTATCCAGCAAAGACTCTTCACCCGGCAACATTGATAGTGCCAGTTGTTGTGCAATCGTCGGTGCTATATAACGCTGACCAGAGGTGACTTTCTGAATCGCATCGATCATTTCTTTGACATCACAACCCTTGGTAAGAAAACCGACCGCACCGGCCTCCAGTAGACGCTTGGGTAAAGGGCCTTCACTGTGAGCCGTTAAGATAATAATTTTAATATCCGAATGAGTTTTACTTAAACGACTGGTTGCTTCGAAACCACCGATACCGGGCATATTAATATCCATCAGTATCACATCCATATCAATACTGCGCGCCATTTCCAGAGCCTTTTCACCACTGTCGGCTTCTGCAACCACTTCGATGCCAGACTGATCTTCCAGTAGTCGACGCAATCCGTAACGGATCAGGTCGTGATCATCAACAAGCATAACGCGTGTACTAGCCATGAATGCACCCAGTCATAATAGTTTTTATTGTCATTTTATTGTGAAACGAGATCATATAACAGTCAGCGGATGATTGTAATCAACATGACTGTATATTTAAGTCTGCCAGGCGTATTACCATTGCTTAAATGGATGTTTTATCAAATTAACATTATAGTAACGCGGATCCTGGGTTACTTCTTCACCTAACCAGTCGGGCTGTTCAAAAAGCTCATCTTCTGACTGCAGTTCAATTTCTGCTACCAGCAAGCCCTTGTTATCATCATAGAACTCATCAATTTCCCAGGTATGACTGCCAATATCAACTCGATGCCGCGTTTTGTTAATCTGGGGTTCCTGGCAGAGTTCATCAAGCATCTCAACTGCATCGTCAACAGGTATGTCGTACTCATATTCTGTTCGACGTATACCTAGTGTGGCACTTTTAATATTGAGATTGGCAGACTTACCTTCAATCCTCACTCTTACCGATGACTTTGACAAAGGCGCAAGATAACCCTGGCGAATATGCGTACTATGACGTACGCTTGATTTCCAGTTATCATTCTTAATAAGAAACTTTCGTTCAATCTCAACTGCCATATAAGCCCCGCTCTGATGAATATTGAAAACTGTTTTAATCTCGACCCGAATATCATACATCTTAATCATGCTGCCGTTGCACCCTGGCCAGTAAAAACTGTCCAGGCTGTGAAAAATTTTGCCGAGGAAAATGGTCGTCAGGGGTCTGGGCGTTACCCGCAGTGGGTCGAACTGGAAACTGAATTAAGGCAGCGACTCGCACAGC
>JAOUQA010000289.1 GCA_029879605.1 Gammaproteobacteria bacterium | reverse complement strand
CAGAATTAGCACAACACTATGCTGATGTGCATAAGCAGGAAAAGTTGAGTGAATATATGTCACATGTGAGCACTGCTAGTGAACGAGGAAAAGAGCTAATCAAGCAGATGCTGACATATAGTCGAAACCAAAGTAACGAACTCCTTCCACTAAGTCTTACCTCTTTAGTTAAGGAAGACTTGAAGATGCTACGTTCAACTCTCCCGACAAGCATCGAAATAAAAAGTGAAATACCTGCCACCCTACCATTGGTTAATTTAACCCCTGTAATGCTAAACCAAATTCTAATGAACCTCCTTGTAAATGCTTGCGATGCCATGGATAAAAAAGGAACGGTGTCGGTTTATTTGGGAATGACACGGGCTGAAAATGTGATTTGCAATATATGTCATAAATCAATAGATGGGGAATGGGTTGAGCTTGCTGTTGGCGATAAGGGAAGCGGCATCAATGCTGTTAATTTCGAACGCATATTTGAACCATTTTATACCACAAAAGAGGTTGGCAAAGGGACGGGGATGGGGCTCTCAATGGTGTCTGGAATTATGAGGGACTGTGGTGGGCATGTTCTAGTAGAGTCTGAAATAGGAGTTGGCACAACGTTACGTTTGTTATTTCCTCCTGTATCTGAATAATAAGACCACAATCTATGGTGAAGATGAATAGTAGTCCCAGAGTTTATTGCAATGTCTGTATCTAGCTAACAGTAGTTATTACTGGTTAGTAACCCGAGCGGATACTTTGGACCGGTTACCGACCTTTTCCCGGGTGTTTTAATTTAAGAATTATAATGGTCGCTTACTGGCCAGGAGCAAACATTCAGAAGAAATAAAAAAGGCGACTAAAAGCCACCTTTAAAGTTACAACATTTATTATTAATTTTTATGTTTTCTTACGTCTGGCAAATCCAGCTAAACTAATTAAACCAGAACCGAATAACCAGACTGCTGCTGGTACAGGTACAGCAGAAATAACTTCAAAATCTATTTGGTAGTTAGAAAATTCATCATTGACTTCAATAATATGCATCGTATAGAAGCCTGCAGATTGAGGGCCTGGAGCAGAATCAAATTGCAACAAATCTATTCCAGAATAAAATTCATTCAGATTAATGAATTCAACAATATCAAAAGTGGCATAATTGCCTCGATGTAATTCAAATGATGAGAAGCCATTAGTTACAGATGTGTTGTAAGTGATCGTTAGACTTCTAAGTGTAGTGCCAGCAGAAATTTCAAATGTAAAAATATCTCTAGTATCGCCAGTGCTCCCAATATCACCAACGACACTGGTAATCCCTAAGCCAAAAGTATTCATTAAGGTTGTGGCATTAAAGTCAGCAGAAAAATCTGAGACTACATCGGTTTCATTAATAATTGCTGCATTCACATTGGCTGACAATATAAGAACTGTAGATATTAATGTCATATTCCAAAATTTCATTCGTCACTTTCCTTTACACATTTTTTCAAAAACGCCGTTTTTTATATAAACGTGCAAAAATAATGCCTTAATTATAAGCCGCTGTTTTGCATTGAATAAATTCAAATAGGTATTATCCATTAAATGAAAACCGTAAAGAATCACGACATTTAGCTTGAGTTTATGAGCGACTGCTTCGGGTCAATATCTGTCATACATCTTTATGTCATTAATGCCATATCCCACTTTTGGCACTTATCCTGCACTAATTTCTGAAAAGCGCTTTTTTGTCAAAATAACGTCGGAGATTTATTCATGACGCAAGATACGGTTATGCACCTGGCATCCCAGACTTTGTGGATGACAATACTGATTGGTGCACCCCTGTTGCTATCCGCCCTGGCTATTGGTTTGCTGGTGGGTATGTTCCAGGCGGCTACCCAGATCAACGAGATGACCCTGAGTTTTATTCCCAAGCTGGGTATCCTGGTGATTGCACTGTTTGTTTTTGGTCCCTGGATGTTGAGTAACATTGTCGATTTCACCCGTCAGTTGTTTGAAAACATCCCTATGATGCTTGGCTAGTTATGTTGTCACTGACAACAGAGCAGCTGGGTAACCTGATCGGCGGGTATTTCTGGCCCTTTGTGCGGATCAGCGCCATGATGATGGTGGCACCCGTATTCGGTGCCCAGTTAATGCCGGTTCGAATTCGTATCCTGGTTGCTTTTGCCGTCAGCCTGGTGGCTGTACCCATGTTACCGACAGCACCGTTTGTTGATCCCATTTCTTATTCCGGGCTTGTTTTGCTGGTGCAGCAGGTACTCATCGGTGTGGCCATGGGATTTATTTTCCAGATGGTTTTTCAGGCACTGATTATTGCCGGGGAGGCCATTGCCAGTACTATGGGTTTGGGGTTTGCCCGCATGGTTGATCCGGCTAATGGCGTCCAGGTGCCGGTGATTTCCCAGTTCCTGATCATTATGGCAACCCTGTTATTCGTCGTCATTAATGGCCATCTCATGTTGATTGAACTGGTCATGGAAAGCTTCAGGGTATTACCGGTGGGAGACATACTGGGAGCACAGGCATATCTTCAGCTTGCCAGCTGGGGCAGCCAGATGTTTATCGGCGCACTGCTGGTTGCTATTCCCGCAGTACTGGCCTTACTGGTGGTGAATATTTCCATGGGGGTGATTACCCGGGCGGCACCCCAGTTAAATATTTTTGCAGTGGGTTTTCCCATGATGATTCTGCTGGGTTTTATTTTTCTAACCGCAACCACACCCTCCATGCTGGCACAGTTTACCCATTTATTAATGGATGGCTTTGCCATGGCCAGGGATATAGTCGAGACCAGATAAGCAATGGCTGAAGAACAGGATACCAGTCAGGAGCGTTCCGAACAGCCGACCCCTAAGCGCCTGGAAGATGCGCGAAAAAAGGGCCAGGTTCCTCGCTCGCGTGAGTTTAATACCATGGTAATTATGGCACTGGCCGCAGTGGCCATGATTATGATGGGGCATATTATGCTGGGTGATCTGAGTGCCCTGTTTAAAGATCATTTACAACTCAGTCGGCAGGATGTGTTTGATGTCAGTGCCGTGGTGCGTTTTTTTTATGCTGCTATTTTTGATGCCTTCTGGTTGATTGCTCCCTTCCTGGGATTAATGATGCTGGCTGCCTTGCTGGCGCCCTTGAGTATTGGTGGCTGGTCTTTCAGTTTTGAGGCGATTGAACCCAAGCTCAGTAAGCTCAATCCCGTTAAAGGCATTAAACGTATTTTTTCTGTTAAGGGTCTGATTGAAATGATCAAGGCCTTTGCCAAGTTTGTCCTGGTAGCCCTGGTTGCGATCGCTGTTATCTGGGTGCAGATGGATGATTTCTTACAGCTTGGATTTGAGTCGGTGGAATCAGCACTGGCCCATGGGGCAGATTTATTTGCCACTGCTTTTTTACTGGTCACGACTGCATTGATCGTGATTGCTGCCATTGATGTGCCATTTCAGAAATGGGATCACGCCAAGCAGATGCGTATGACCAAGCAGGAAGTAAAGGATGAAAT
>JAOUQA010000288.1 GCA_029879605.1 Gammaproteobacteria bacterium | reverse complement strand
TGTGTTTCACGGTATGCCTGAAGCAGAAGAGGCAAGAGCCGTTTGCCCTGTTCATCTGGTTGAAAGTAAAATTTATTTGCTGTTGCTCACAAAAGAGAGTAATCAATATTTTATTAGCCGATTCATTTTTTACGTGAAAAATGACAACAAGAACTTCCTGAGCTATATTGATCAAATAAAGAATGCGATTAAAAAATAACGCGTTAGAGTGACAGGGATATAATTAGTTGGTCAGCGGTTAAAAGATCTGCTTTCCCCATAAACTTTTGTTAGACTCCGGTATTCATGTGCGGTTAGAATATATAAGTAACATTTGCGAGGAATTATAAAGTTATGTCAGACGATCAAGTTGCCAGGTATGATTACTACACAAAAATTGCATGGGTTATTTATTCATTAATAACTCTTGGCTTTATACTTGTGCTGGTTTTATTTGTCGCCCAGGATAACGAGGAGCGTTTTTTTTACACGCTGATGCCGGCGGCAGCGGCTTATGTTTTTCGGCCGATGGATAAGCCTTTCAGTAAACTTATATTTAAATATACGGGTGTATCTTATCCGGAAGATAAAAGTGAATAAGTAATTTTTAATGATTTAATTAAGTTTGTATTGTTTAAAATACGTGCCAGGTAGTCGTATTTTTCAGTTTTGGTATTAATTTGTCTCTAGCTCCGATTTTGCAATAGCAGTAATGCATGTTATTGTGGACATTCATCGGGGTTTTATCTTTTTGTTTTTGTCATCTTACGCTTTGGTGGTAAGTACTAAACTGGTTATAAAACCCAACGTATATCAACAGGGTTATTTGCTTCCCTGCGGTCTTTGAGATCACTAAAACAGCGTCTTTATGGCCTGTCACAGGCTATTCATAATTAAACTACAAACAGGAGTATCATGCTTAAAAGACACAGAATGCAATTTCCAAAACAGGAATCATCCGGTCTCGCCCAGGATGAGGCTTACTTCTACCTGCAAGGCTCAGGTGGGCAACGAAAAATCAGATTTCATGATTACGATGAAATTTACCAGGTGCAGGGACTGTACGAGCAGGTATTTTATGATCGTCTGAAATGCACATCGCCTGGCAAAGTAACCGCTATTCTCGAATCATCGGTAAAACAATCCCGGGATAATTTTACTGAACTACGCGTACTGGATTTAGGTGCGGGTAACGGTATGATGGGTGAAGAGCTGAAAAAACATGGCGTGTCACGTCTGGTCGGCGTGGATATTATTCCTGAGGCCTATGAAGCAACTATACGTGATAGACCTGGTTTATATGATGCCTATTATATCGAAGACTTTACCAGTCTGGATAAAGATACAGAAGATGATATTGCCTCATGGCAGTGTGATTGCATGGTAACGGTTGCGGCGCTCGGTTTTGGTGATATACCAACCAAGGCGTTTATTAAGGCATTTAATATCATTAAGGCTGAGGGCTGGGTAGCATTTAATATTAAAGAATCATTTTTTGATAACGCTGACGAATCGGGTTTTTCAAAAATGATACGTGAGTTGATCCTGTCAAAGTATCTCGATGTTTATCATATAGAGCGATATCGACATAGATTCTCAATTGAAGGGGAGCCGTTATATTATTTCGCAATCGCGGGTAGAAAAAATGCGGATATTCCAGCCGAGTTTCTTGAGTCAAAAGGGATTATGGCCTGACCTGATGGTCCGGCTGACCGCTAATGTGTCAGCCGGGTTTTTAATGAATTAAAATATGTATCACAGGTAATATATTTCTAATAACAGGAATATATTTTTTCTGAATTATATTTTGTAGTCGTGACAGGTCATGGTAAATGTTGTAATTATTTCGCCTGGTTTATGGCGGCACAGATTATTAACCATCTTTTTTATAAGGTTTGATTCCAGTTTCAAACATTGTTGTGTTTTATAGGGTAGAAAAAAATCAAGAAGACACATCTCGCAGATGTGTAAGTTGTTTTGCCTGTGTTGTCAGAAAATATGCCTCGTGTTATTGTCCAATACCCCTTGATGGAAGATAAAATGACTAACATGAAATATCTTGATACAGATTTTATCCACATAAGTATTCTTGATAATAAAACCGTTCTCGTTGAAGCAATGGAAGGGGTTGAAATTAATCTGGAAAAATCAAAATACGCAAACGAATTAATTGAAAGTGAAATGCCAGGTAATTATGGAATGATTATTAACAGGAAGGCAGATTACTCTATTGTGCCCGTTGATGTTTATAACATCCTTAATAGTCTTAAAAAGCTGAAAGCGATTGCGATAGTGGTGTATAACAGAAGAAATTTTCTTCCTGTAGAAACCGAGAAAAAATTATTCAAAGGAAGGCTTGAAGTGTTTAATTCGGTACAGGAAGCGCATCAATGGGTGTCGCAGGTATTGAATGAACAAGCATGACAGGTGAGTTGCCAGGTTATTTACCGTGCCTCACCATGAATAGATTCAGTTTTAAATTCCCCCGGTTGTATGTCATCAATGCTCCACTGCCCGGTTGAATAACGAATCAGCCTGAGCGTGGGAAATCCCGCGGCTGCTGTCATTCTACGTACCTGCCTGTTTCTGCCTTCCTTGATACTGAGTTCGATCCAGCTAGTGGGGATGTTTTTCCGGTAACGTATCGGCGGGTCTCGTGGCCATAAATTTTCTGGTTCATTGATACGGTTGGCTTTTGCTGGCAATGTGAGTCCATCTTTAAGTTCAATGCCCTGGCGCAGTTTCTGTAATGCATCTTCAGTGATATCACCGTCTACCTGTACCCAGTAGGTTTTAGGCATTTTATTTTTCGGATGAGAAATTTTATGTTGTAGTTTGCCATTATCTGTCAGTAATAATAAACCTTCTGAGTCATGGTCAAGGCGGCCGGCGGGATAGACGTTTTTAATGGGAATATATTCTGCCAGCGAGGGATGTTTTTCATCCGGGCTAAACTGGCAAATCACACCGTAGGGTTTGTTGAATAAAACCAGTGTGCTCATCAGGCGGGTTGTAACTGTAGCCAGCGCTGTCGACGCTGGTCACTGGCATCAAGTACGTCCATTAGCTGGTTGAGGATTCGTTTATTGACACCATTCCAGCGAATGTCCTGCTGGTGATTTTTGAACTTTGCATTGGTCACTATAGTAGTGAGTTGTTTATTCAGCGGCAAAATATGCTGGTGTTCATTCACCAGGTTCTGGATACGGGCAGAGCCGCGGAATTTCATATCAGATATTTTTTCAATATTTTCTAAAATGGTTTCTACATCCGGAAACTTTTTTAATAAGTTGGATGCCATTTTATAACCGACGCCAGGGATGCCGGGAATATTATCGACCTTGTCACCGGACAGGGCCAGCAGGTCGGCAATCTGGTGAGGTTTAACGCCCCAGTGTTTTTCCACGCCTTTGTGATTCAGTACAGTACCCCGGGCAAAATCCCACCATGCATCCTTTTCACCCAGAACCAGCTGGGTCAGGTCTTTATCAGCACTGACAATGGTCAGGTCG